>CAJMSO010000035.1 GCA_905216075.1 uncultured bacterium
AACGGGATCGAGCGCATCAACCGCGAGATCAGGAGGAGGACGAGGGTCGTCGGGACCTTCCCGGACGGCAATTCGGCCCTCATGCTGGTGACGGCGAGGCTGAAGTACATAGTGGAGCACGAGTGGGGCAAGAGGAGGTACCTGGACATGTCGAAGCTGGAGGAGATGGACGAGCTGAGGGGAAAGGCGGAGGGCTAGAAGAGGACGGGGCCGAGGACGGTTAAATCAATTTGCGAAAGAATCTTGACGGTACCCGAAGCCATACCCGTCGCGCAGGTAGATCGAGGCTTCGAGCCGCACGTCGCCGCCCAGCACGGTGGAAAGCCGGATGCTCTTCACCAAAGGTGCGTTCGTCATTGGTCGCGCCTCCATTCAAGGAAGGCATCGGCTATTGCTATCGTCTCGTCATCCACCACACGCTCCGTCGAAGTGTGGCCGCTCTCCTCCTCGGAGCCCACCTTGCCTGTCACCGCGGTGGTCTGCTCCCGCACGATTGGGTAACCGTTGTCGTCGCGCACGTAGGTGGTCTGTCCGCGCTTGTCGTGCCCCACGTGGTCGCAGATGGCCATGAACATCTTGTAATCCTGGAAGGTGCCGTCCTTGCAGTACGCCTCTTCCTCTCTGTCCCAGCGCCGCAGCACAAGGACGGATGTCTGTACGCCCACGTTGGGCTGGAACGCATCCGGGTGCATGTCCACCGAGCCCAGGATCGGCGCGTGGCGTAAAATCCACTGGCGCACGTAGCCGAGGCCTGGATTGCCCAGGATGCCATTGGGAATGACGAGTGCCGCTACGCCCACGCCAGGCTCAAGCAGGCGGACGCATCGCTCGATGAAGAGGATCTCGGGCGGCTGGGATGAGAAGAGCTTAGGTTCCATCCTCCATTCGGCATCTTCCTCGGACCACGACCAGGTGTGTCCAAGGTCGAAGGATTCCAGAATCGCCGGGTCTTCGATGGGAATCTTGGAGCCAAAAGGCGGGTTGGTCATAATCGCCGTAACTCCGTGCCCCGGCTGCAGCGCTTTATTTGCCGCTACGTCGGCGGCGTCCAGGCGCAGCGCCTTCTGCAGCTTGGGTTCAAAGCCCGAGAACGGCTCGAGCGAGTTTGCGTGGAACAGCTGCCCTGTGCCGTCGTTGTTCATGACCATGTTCATCTTGGAAGCACGCACTAAGATGGGATCAAAGTCGATGCCCACGATATGCTTGGACAGGAACTCGCGCTTGCGCGCGATCAGAGCCTCTTGCTTGGCTGCTTTGCTGCGCCCGCTCACCTCGACGGAGTCTCCGATCTTCTCAAGCACGTAATTCATAGCCGTGACCAAAAAGCCGCAGGTGCCCATGGCGGGATCGAGGATGACGTCGTTTTCGGACGGGTCGACCATCCGCACCATCATGTGGCACATGTTGCGCGGCGTGAAGAACTGGCCCTTGTCACCACGCAGGTTGGAGCCCACGATTGTCTCGTACGCGTGGCCCTTAACGTCCACGTCGCTCTCGAGCAGGGAATACATTTGCAGCTGCGCCACGATGTAGGCGAGCACATCGTCGGTTAATGCGATGCGCTCGTCGGCCTTGAAGATGGTCTCGTACGACTGCTTGACGTTTCCAAAGAGTGCCTCGATGCGCTTGCGGCACTTCTTCTTACCCGCGGCGCCCTGGCGCTCGGTCGGCGTGATATAGAACGTTGGCGTCTCGGAGTCACGCTCGTCCTGTATTTTGCAGAAGATGATCTTGAGCAGTTCAAGGAATGCCTCGGCCTTTTGGATGCCTTGGTTTCCGGCGATGTAGTTGTGACAGCGGCGGAACGAGTACAGCAGCGAGTCACTGGCGGCGGGGCGCAACTGGTCGAAGCGCGGCGCGTCGTCGGGTACCTCGCCACCAGCATGTGGCAGATCGGGCACGGCCTCGGGGCCGCGCTTGCCGGCATCGTCCGCCACGTAACGGAAGGTAAGCAACTCGTCGCCGTTGGTCCACATGCCATAGGTCGAGTTCATGCAGGCAGACGCATAGGAGTGCATTTGATCTACGCCGTCTTTTTTGCCTTTGGCCTTGGTCTTGGGGTCTTTGCACTCGACGATGATGTGGATGTTTTCCTGGGTGTGCGCTTTTCCCGGCTCCCAGATGGCGACGTCGACCGCTTTTCGGTTGCTGCCGAACTTGATCGACTCCTCGACCCCGATCTGCTCCTTCTTGTAACCGTACTCACGCACGAGGGACTTTAGGATTTCCTGGCGCACTCGCTCCTCGGGGGTGTCCCTGCGCTGCGTCACGCCGTCGATGAAGTCCAGTATAGTCTCCGGCTGGATGACCGAAGTCTTGCTCACTTGCGACATTACGATTCCGTCCTTCCAACCTTGGTGTTGGTATCAACGTGTGCGGGGCCGCCCGATGCGACGCCCATCTCGCGGCTAATCAAATCTTTAAGAAATCCCTGCTTATTCTCCTGCGCGGAGAGGAATGACCAAATCTCCTCTTCGGCGGGATAGAACCGCAGACAGAACTGCTGGGTCTTGTCGTGCTTGTACTTACGATCGGCTCGCTTCTGAGCTTCTGACGGCATGGCACCTCCCAAGGACATAGCTTAGCCATAATAGGAATTAGTATAGGTCTACACCTAGATTTAGACAAGCAAAATATCGCGAGTCAGCAGGTAAAGGATGATTTTTAATTAAAGAAACAGAAGCCAACAAATGTAAAAACGGCCTCTAAGACGTTGGGCGTTTTTACGGTTGAGGAAGGTGGAGCTTGAGAAATGGTCCGCCATGAGCGCTCCCTGCCGCTCATGCATGGAGTGGCAGGGAGCTATTTTTGTTGTATGAGACCGCCGTCTCGCGAGGTTGCAATGCCCGATTGGGTGCCGACTTCAGTTGGATCAACCATACGCGCTGTTGCTTGACGCTGTGCGATGCCAGACGACGGAGGATATGTCCTATCACGACTAGCAGTCAGACAAATTCTGGGCTAGTTGCGCACTTGGCTTGGAATGTACTTGTTTGGCAGAATCGAAATCGCGAGCCATATCACTCGACTATGTGCCACTCGGCAGCCGAAGTGCTTCCAGCGTTGGTGATGTGGCCTGCTTTCCGTAGGCTTTGGAGCAGATAGCTTACATGGTCGCCTTTTTGCTTTGCCGTAAGGTCTGCCGGCAAGGCATGATCCAGCCCCGCGATAATCTCCGCTCTTGAACATGGGCGCACGCGCAGGAGTTCCAAAATCAGTTCCTTAAAGACACTGTTGTCTACGCCCTTGTTTCGCACATACTCACTGTGGGTGCCGGTGACTGCTGCCACCTCGGCTGAGACCGTCAGCTTGGGGTAACGACCTCTAACGAGGCCCTGTTCGTGAAGCAGGCGTGACTGTTCCTTTGTGACGGGTAGTCCCTTTTGAACGAGGTCTAACAGCAACACTGTCGCCAAATCAAGATTTCGATTGCTTGCGAGAAGTCGAGAATAGTCCTCGTTGAGTACCGTACCGTACAGTGTCACGGCAACGCGTCCAACCTCAGATAGATCGTAGGTGGGCATTGGTAGCAGGCGGTTTCGCTGAATATCGAAGACGTTGCGAATGCCTATGGCGTTGCGGTCCATCATGCCCGTCTTGTTCATGGCACTTGAAAGCAGAGGATTACGATAGTACGGCGGCTTGTAACCGCTCGCGAGCGCATTCTCTATCGTCCCGGGGATAAAGGCGCCCTCGTTCTTGAATACAAGTTTGTCCTCATACTCGAGAACGTTGATCTTCCCTGACATCCTGAAATCTTGATGTGCTATGGCGTTATGGAGGAGTTCTCGAATGACTTCGGGACTGTAACGATGCGCTTCGGTGGGAAACAGCGTCTCTTCACGGTCGAAGAAGCGATATTTTTCGTTTCTTATCTTTCCCAGGATACGATCGACCTGCAGAATGAAGGGTGGCTCAAAGTGTTCATAGGCCATAGTGGAGCCATCGCTCGCGTAGAGCGTCCAAGTGATGCGCGGCTCGATGCCACCCAGAAAGACGCTCGATTCCGGTTTGCCCAGAAGAACGAGTGCCGCATTGCTCACATGGCCGTGGATCACAAGCGCCATTTTGCTGAGGATAGATTCTTCATCGAGGCTACGAACGGCAGGCTGACTTTCTCCGAACTTTTCGACGAATTTTGAGCACGCAAAGCTAACTGCCTCTGGATCAAGGTCATCGAGGTTTGCCTCGTAGGCAATCTGACGCGACCAGTCGGGTCGACTCTGCCCGTAGATGGCGTCGAGCTTGAACTTGGGCATCTCTACGAGGGATTCATTCTCGCGTGACCAGGGGATTCCGTGCCAAGTCGTTGGCGTTGCGAAGCTGCCGGCCGGTATCTGGAAAGCGATGACTCTCTTGCCATCAACCTCAAACTCGTAAATCTCTTCGAAAGTCATGCCGTTATTTGTGTATTGGGCGATCTCGTGCTTTAGGCGTCGCAGGCCGACGCTTGGCGCTTGGGGCTCTTTACGGTAAGCGGTCCCCTTTATTTGGCGGTCGTTTGAAATGCCAAAGAAAAGCCATCCGCACTCTGCCTTGCGCAAATTGGCCTCATTGCTGAGGGCGGAGAAATACTTGCCAATATCCTCGAAATCATAGTTCTGCTTTGCTGCCTTGTATTCGACGACCTCGGTCTCGACGTCGGTAATGATGCGCAGGAGCAGGGAGGGCATTTCACTCGTTTTTCGTATCATGGCACTCCATATAATGTAATTTAATCCGCAACTAATGTAATTATATCTCTCGTTACATTAGTCAGTCGCATATAAGACTGTAGACCAGCTGTGAGCTCATGTATTTCAATACATACAATGTTTGCGCTTTCCATTGACCTTGCAGGGCAGCTGCCAGGGGAAACGGCAAACAGTACGTCTCCTTCTAATGTAATTATGCATGTAGCTTCGCAGATAGCGAATGAAATTACATTAGTTCACGGAGCTTTCGTTGCCCGCTATAGTCGTGTCCACCGTTCACCTCCCTTGCCCGCTCCGATCCCAATCCCAAAATGTTAGGTTAATGCCTGCTGCCCATACTTGCACCTACGCACGGTACAATGGTTAAGTTACGACCAACGTGCCAATAGCCAAAAAGGAGCCGCTATGATCGATCGCTATACCCGCCCGGAGATGGGACACATCTTCTCCCTCGAGAACAAGTACGCCATTTGGCAGGAGATCGAGGTCTTGGCCTGCGAGGCCCAGGCGGAGCTCGGCAAGATCGGTATTTCCAGAGACGAGGCCCAGTGGATCCGCGACCATGCCAACTTTGAGAAGGCGAAGGTCGATGAGATCGAGGAAGTCACGCGCCACGACGTCATTGCCTTCCTGACCAACATGAAGGAGTACATCGATGCCGATGTTCCCGAGGGCGAACCCAAGCCCAGCCGCTGGGTTCACTATGGCATGACCAGCTCCGATCTGGGCGACACGGCCCTGTGCTACCAGCTCACCCAGGCCTGCGACCTGATCATCGAAGATGTCAAGAAGCTCGGCGAGATTTGCAAGCGTCGCGCCTTTGAGGAACGCAACACGCTCTGTGCCGGCCGCACTCATGGCATCCACGCCGAGCCGATGACCTTCGGCATGAAGTTTGGCTCTTGGGCCTGGGAGCTCAAGCGCGATCTGGACCGTCTTGAGGATGCCCGCAAGAACGTTGCCTTCGGTGCCATCTCGGGTGCTGTCGGCACTTACAGCTCCATCGAGCCGTTCGTCGAGGAGTACGTCTGCGAGCACCTGGGCCTGGTCCACGACCCGCTGTCCACGCAGGTCATCAGCCGCGATCACCACGCCTACCTTGCCGGCGTGCTTGCTACTACAGCGGCCACCTGCGAGCGCATCGCGACCGAGGTCCGCAACCTGCAGAAGACCGATACGCTCGAGGCCGAGGAGCCCTTCCGCAAGGGCCAAAAGGGCAGCTCCGCCATGCCGCACAAGCGCAACCCGATCACCATGGAGAAGGTCTGCGGCCTGTCGCGCGTTGTGAAGTCCAACGCCCAGGTCGCCTTCGACAACGTCGCCCTGTGGCACGAGCGCGATATTTCGCACTCCTCTGCCGAGCGCGTCGCCCAGGCCGATAGCTTCATCGCGCTCGACCACATGTTCCAGTGCCTCATTCGCGTTATCGACGGCCTGCAGCTGTACCCTGCCCGCATGATGGCCAACCTCAATAAGACCCGCGGCCTCATCTTCTCCTCCAAGGTTCTGCTGGCCCTCGTCGATACGGGCATCACCCGCGAGGATGCCTATGCTATCGTGCAGGAAAACGCCATGGCCACCTGGCACGAGGTGCAGGACTGTGTCTCCGGCCCCACCTTTAAGGAACGTCTCGAGGCCGATCCGCGCTGCACCGTCAGCCAGGAGAAGCTCGACGAGATCTTCGATCCGTGGGACTTCCTCACCCGTATTGACACGGTCTTCGATCGCCTGGAGCAGTTGAGCTTCGAGTAGGGTTAACCTAATTCGACCGCTTGCGGATGCATTTCAACCTTTGGCGCCTTGCCCATCTTGGGTGAGGCGCTTTTTTATCGCCGCATCAGCCCCGGGTATACAATGAAATCCGACTGCTGTTTCGATGAAGGGAGGCGCGTGCCCGGACGCACCAAGCGAGCCGCCATCGTCTCGTTTACGCTCATGCTCCTTGTTGCCGCCTGTGCGGGCGCCCTGACGTATACCGTTCGAAGCGGTTCTTCCTCCTCGAATGAAGCCGACAAAGATCTCCCGGTACTCAAAATCGGCGTTACGGATAACGACCCCTATGTGTATGTCGATACCACGGGCGATTATGCCGGTATCGATATCGACATCGCCCGCGAGGCCTGCAAGCGTGCGGGGATTAAGCCACAGTTTGTCGATATTGACTGGAACGATCGCGACCGGCTGCTCAAAAACGGTGATATCGATTGCCTGTGGTGTGATTATTCTCCTTGTTATCGCGAGGATAAGTATTACTGGACCGAGCCGTATCTAACCGTGACGGTCTCGGTTGCCGCCAAGAAAACGAGTGGCATCAAGTCCTTGGCGCATCTCGATGGAAGCAAGACCATCGCGGTGATTGCGGGCTCGGTGAGCGAACGCCGATTGCTCGCAGGGGATCTGGAAATCTCGCCGGACGTGCAAATCAAATCGTATGGTTCTGCCGAACTCTGCAAAGCCGCCCTCGCCAAAGGGTATGTCGACTGTTGGATGGCGGACGTTCAATCGCTTGATCGACTCGTCGCCCAGTATCCCGGCGTTTATCGTGTGTTTGCCGACAACGTTATGACGGTTGACCTGGGCGTTGCATTTGATGTTGCCTATGAGGGAGAGTGCGTCAAAAACCTCAATACCGAGCTGTTCGACATGGATCGAGACGGCACGATAGAGCGCATTGTGGACAATTACAAGGCAGGAGCGACGACGGGCGGGCAAGGAGCGGAATCATGACAAATGACAAGCACCGCTTGCGTCGAAAGATTCTGACCGTCATAGCTGTCAGCGTTATTGTCAGCGCTGTCTTATTAGGCCTGTTGTATGCGGTTGGAACCCATCGCTGCCTCGAAAAAACGCTTGGGTTTGGCCAAGAAACCATGGTGTTTTTGGAAAACGCTTGCGAAAAATATGACCGCAACGAACAGGGGAGAAAAATCGAGACGACGCACGATTTGCTCGCCGCGGTCGAATCGTTTGCGACGTTCCTGTCCTCTGATCGCGTTGAGGTTAACGACGATCTTATCGAGCAATTTGTTCATACCGAGAACCTTTCGGGGCTGATGGTCATGGATGCCGACGGTCATATGGCCGCCCACTACGACATCGATGGTCGCGATCCGCTCATGTTGTGGCGAGAGGAGCTGGCATGTTCGTCGGTCGCATCGATGTATCAAGGTTCCAAGGTGTCCTACTCAACTGTCGTCGAGCGCCGTGGTGTTGTTTTTGCCGTCTGTGCTGTTCCGTATGGCGACGGCGTTGCCCTGGCATACCGCTCATTTGTTCCCGATACGGCGGACGACTATTCATATGCCATAGCCGACGTGCTTTCGGACAGCACCTTCCACCAGGGCCCCACGGTGCTTGTTATGGAGGATGCGGAGATTGTCTCATCCAACAGTGCCGATGCTGACATGTCGCTCGCCCGACTCCTCACCAGCGCAGGGGTTGAGTGGAAAGATGACGGCCTGACGCCCATCGAATATCGAGGAGACAAATGGTACGCCGTGCGTGCGGCATATAAGGACTACCGCCTGTTTGCGCTATATCCCAAATCTGAGGTCATGTCTGACAGGATTTCATTTGTCGCCGTCGGCGTTTTGGTGTGCCTTGCGTTTTGGGTCGTGGTGCTGTTGGCTCGGAATATCGTTGACCACCGCAATTTGGTCGAAAAAGATAAACAGCTCGGCATTATCAATGCCATAAGCGCCATCTACGATTCGACCTTCCTTTTGCATCTCGACACCCTCGAGATCGAGGGAATCAATATGTCGCCGGCGATAGCGAAGATATTTTCCGAGCACAACGAGGCATATGACTTTATGGACACGGTCTGCCGGGATATCGTGAGCCCCGAAAGCCGCGAAGCGGTTGTGGGGCTCGTAGATATAAGTACGCTTCGTGAACGTATGGAGGGCGTACCGTACTTGGCTGCCGAGGTGCGAGATTGTCGAGGTGCTTGGTACTCGCTACAGGTTGTCCCCCAGCATCGCGATGAGCAAGGCCGGTTGGAGTCGGTCGTCGTGGCGACGCACAACATATCGATGGTCAAGCATGCCGAGGAGCTGTCATACCAAGACAAACTGACGGGGCTTCGCAACCGCAACTATCTTGAATCGCGCGGAGATAACCTGGTAAACGAGGGCTTGCCCGTGAGCGTGATTATGTTGGACTGCAATTATCTCAAGCGGACCAACGACATCTATGGTCACGAGATGGGGGATGAACTGCTGCGACGGACGGCGTCCGTGCTGCGGCGGGTGGCTGGTGCGGATTACCTGCCGATGCGCGTTGGCGGCGACGAGTTTTTGCTGATTTGTCCCCATACTGACAACGAGTCTGCACTCGGGCTGGAACAGGACCTTTGTCTCGGTCTTGCCGCGGTAAGCGATGAGGCACTGACGGTCAGCGCATCGATTGGCGTGACGACCGTCGAGACGGCTGGAAATACGCTGGCCGATGTATATCGTGTCGCCGACCACAATATGTATCGGGAGAAGCGCACAGTCCACGCACAGGGTACGGGCTGCTAATCTTGCCCCCACTAATCTATGCATCGTAGGATGTTGAATCGGTGCTTACGATAATAAGTCGGCCCAGGCGGGGATAATAGACGTCTGAAATTTCTTTCTGAGAGGGGATCTCAATGATTAGTTTTGACTACAAGCCTCAGGGTGTATGCTCTCGCAATATCCACCTCAATCTTTCCGATGACGGCAGCAAAGTGCTGGGCGTCGAGTTTACCGGCGGCTGCGACGGCAATCTCAAGGCTATCTCCAAGCTGGTCGAGGGTGCTCCTGCCGATCGCGTAATCGAGGTTCTCGCCGGTAATACCTGCGGTATGAAAAAGACCTCCTGCGCCGACCAGCTTACGCGCGCTATCGAGGCCGCTCGCGCCGAGATCGCCTAATGGGTATCGCCGACCGCTTTAAGAATGGAATAACGCGTCGAGGTTTTGTACTGGGTGGCGCCGCTACCGGTACTGCTGCCGTACTGGCCGGTTGCTCGAAAAAAACGGGCACGAGTGATGATGCCGCCGGCGAGCCGCAGGTTATCAAGGACGATTCAAAGATTGTCTCGATTACGGATGAGTACGAGGCTGTCGAAATCGACCTCGAGCCTGCAGCTTCGTGGACATTGCCTCTGGGTACGCTGCTGTACTACTGCGACGGCGATTACGCCGCGGCGATGATGGCACCCGCATCGGCGCGGCATGCCAACACGCTCGGTGTGCTCAACCTGGGCGACGGTTCGCTCACGACACTCATCGAGGACCCCGTCGAAGGTGCGGGGTATTCGTTTTACGATGTCCGCGCCGGCGATGGCGTATTTGCTTGGGTCGAGATGAACTTTGCGAATGCATCATGGAAACTCTATGCGCAAAATACGGCAGGTGCGTCGCTTGTCGGCGATGTGGTCGAGCTCGACCGAGGCGGCAAGGACTACGACCCGCCGCTGTTTACGGCGTTCGGATCGTCCGTCATTTGGTACAAGATGCCTGCTGCAGGTGGCAATAAGACGAGCCATGACTCGTATTGCTACCGCCGCTCGCTCGATGAGGCAAAGGCCGAGGCCATTTGGAAGTCAACGGGCCGCTTTGCATCCGCCCCGCGTGTGAGTGACGGCATCTTGACCATTTCCCCGCGTGTGCGCAACGACGAGGGCGTCTACTACGGCATGACGGCGATCGACCTGACGGACGGCAACAATACCAAGAGGGCTCAGCTGGTCCTTCCCTCATCGGTGTCTCCCTTCGAGGCCGTATATATGGGCGACACGTTTGTGTTCTCCATCGAGGCCACCTATAACGGCGTGGGAAGTCTAGGCAACATGGGCACCTATATCGGTAACGAGAACGGGACGTTCCTATTCCTGTCGCGCGAGCCGCTTGCGTGTGCTGCCGGCAGAAAAGGCAAATATCTGGTTAAGGTTCAGGCATCGCATTTTCTGATCGATACCTCCGCCAAAACCTATGGTTCGCTGCTGTCGCCCGACCGCGCTCTCGAATATGGCGATTATCCAGCTACGGCGGGTAAATCGAATACGTTTTTAACCTATGCCACGGTGCGTAATAGCCAAGGAATCCCCGAGACGGTTACCGCCCGCCTGTTCTCTCTTTAGCGCCGAGGGGTTAAAAGGGCGCCAACGGGGGAATAAACGCGTTGTAATTGTGAGTGCCGCCCGCCGAGCCGCCGCACTGTAGCGGTGCTCGGCGGGCATAGGTGCGTTAAAATGGGCTTGTTCTTAGCTAATTGAGACAGGGGGGCCGTGTTAT
>CAJMSO010000036.1 GCA_905216075.1 uncultured bacterium
CGAGCTTCGCTGCGCCGTGTTGCGCGAACGCGTCAACCCTACCGACGCCTATGCGCTGGAGTGGCAGATTCGTCAGCTGCAGAAGGGCCAGCACGAGACCTTTGTCTTTCTGGGCAACTTGGGCGTTGGGATCAGCGCCAAGCGTCTCGCAGCCGGCGACTTTAACGGCTACGACGAGGTCTTTCTGCTGCTCGATGACACCGATGAGTACTTGGGCGACGTCGAGACACGACCCGCCGCGCGCTGCCTGACCATAAGCTTCCGCGGCACGCACGGGCAAGCGGGCCCGCGCTATGAGCAGCTGCTCGGCTATATGCGCGAACATAACCTGACGCCCGCCGGTCCATCGCGCGAGATTGCCCTGATCGATGACATCATCAGCGACGATCCCGCGACCTATGTGACGCAGATCACGGTGCCGGTTTCCCCAGCAAAGTAAGAACCGCCCGGAAGGCATCATGCTTCCCGGGCGGTTCTTCAATTAGGCTATCAATGCGCTAAGCCTGGGGCACCTGACCAGTCGCCAGGATCTGCTCGAGCGCGTCCTCGTCCAGCACGGGTACACCCAGCTGTTCTGCCTTGGTGAGCTTGGAGCCTGCCTTGGGGCCGGCGACCAGGTAGCTCGTCTTCTTTGACACACTGCCCGAAACCTTGGCGCCGAGTACCTTGAGCGCCGCACCTGCCTCGTCGCGCGTGCGGTTGACGAGCGTGCCGGTGAGCACGAAGGTCAGACCCGCAAGCGGCTGTGCGTCGGCGAGCTCGCCCGCCACGCCAGCGTCGGCTGCGGCTTGCGCGTGCGCGGCGCCCAAGTCGACCTCGAGCGACAGGCCCGCCTGGCGCAGACGCTCCAACACGGCAAGGTTTTCGGGCACGGCCAGGAACTGCTTAACGCTCGCCGCAATCTTGGGACCGATTCCCTCGCACTCGGCGATGTCCTCTTCACTCGCCAAGATAAGCTTGTCAATCGACAGGAATCGCTCGGCGATGACCTCGCCCACGCTCTTGCCCACGTGGCGGATGCCCAGGGCAAACAGCACGCGACCGAGCGGCTGGCTCTTGGACTTGTTGAGCTCGGCGATGATTTTCTCGGCCGTCTTGAGGCCTACCGGAATGGGGTCACCCTTCTTGACGCCCTTTTTGCTGTTGGAGCTGGCATAGGTGCGCCCCGTGTCCAGTCCGGCGATGTCATCAACCGTGAGCTGGTAGAAGTCCGCGACATCGTGGATCAGACCGGCGGCGATCATCTTGTCGACGATCTCGTCGCCCAGGCCGTCGACGTCCATGCAGCCGCGGCTCACCCAGTGGAGCAGGCGCTCCTTGAGCTGTGCGGGGCAGTCGATGGACACACAGCGGTAGGCAACCTCGCCATCCTCGTGGACCACGGGGCTGCCGCACACGGGGCAGACCTCGGGCATCTGCCAGTCAACCGAATCGGCCGGACGCTTATCGAGCACCGGGCCCACGACCTCGGGGATTACATCGCCTGCCTTGTGCACGATGATAGTGTCGCCCTCGCGCACGTTTTTGCGACGAATCTCGTCGATGTTGTGCAGCGTGGCGCGCGCGATAGTGGAGCCGGCAACCGTCACCGGGTCGAACTCGGCGACCGGTGTGAGCACACCGGTGCGGCCCACCTGGATGCGAATTTCGCGCAGGACGGTCTGCTTTTCCTCGGGCGGGAACTTAAAGGCAATGGCCCAGCGTGGTGCGCGGGCGGTAAAGCCCAGATCGAGCTGTTGCTGAAAGCTGTCCACCTTTACGACCACGCCGTCGATGTCGTAATCCAAGTCACCGCGGTGCTCGAGCGCCTGGGCACAGAACTCGTGGACCTCGGCCGGCGTGGCGCAACGAGCCACGTTGGGGTTGACGCTAAAGCCGGCGCTATGCAGCCAATCGAGGAACTCGCGCTGGCTGTGGACGTGCAGCGGATCGGTATCGGCGATGGCGTAGATAAAGGTGGCCAGGTCGCGGCGCGCCGTGACCTTGGGATCCTTTTGGCGCAAACTGCCAGCGGCGGCGTTGCGCGGGTTGGCGAAGGGGTCGCGGCCCTCGGCATCGGCCTCTTCATTCAGACGTACAAAGCTGCCTTTGGGCATATAGACCTCGCCGCGCACCTCAATGGTACGCTCGCGGTCGGCGCCCATGTGGGCGAGCGCGGGCTCGGACAGGTGCATGGGCACGTCCTTGATGGTACGGACGTTGAGCGACACGTCCTCGCCCGTGGTGCCGTCGCCGCGCGTGGCCGCGCGCACGAAGGTGCCGTTTTGGTAGGTAAGTGCCACGCCCAGACCGTCGATCTTAAGCTCGCAGGTATAGGTGACGCTGCCGGCACCGAGGGCATCCTCAGTGCGCTGGAGCCATGCGTCGAGCTCGTCCAGATCCATGGCATCGTCCATGGAATACATGCGCGCCATGTGCGTGACCGGCGTAAACTGATCGCTCACGTAGCCGCCAACGCGCTGGGTATAGCTGTCGGGCGTCACCAGGTCGGGGTAGGTCGCCTCGATTTCTTGCAGCTCAACGAGCATTTTGTCAAACGCGGCATCCGTGATCTCGGGCGCATCGAGCATGTAGTAGCGATAGGCGTGGTAATCGAGCTCGTGGCGCAGCTCGGCCGCACGCGCTGCCGCCTGGGCACGGGCATCGGTCGGCGCAACGGTATCCGTGCTCGTGGGCGTTTCGGTATCGATGTCCACGCCGTCACCAAACAGGCTCGATTGCTCCATAGCGGCACTCCTTCGCTCGATTTCAAACGGATACTAGAGTACCACCGGTCACCATGGCGCCGAATAACCCTTTCGAACCGCATCGAATCGGCAGTCGACGCACCGGGATGGATTGCGCGATTAAACCATGCTCTTATCAACTCTAAATGATCCATTTTCCTCCGTCCCCAACGGATCAATAAGAAAAGAGGGGACTGCCCCACGTTGATGGGACAGCCCCCTCTGGCCTCGATATACGCGATACGGCTCGCTAGTAGCCCTGACCGTAGCCTTGACCCTGGCCCTGCTGGCCCAACAGCTCCTCCAGATACTGGCGCAGCTGCTCGTCGGTAATACCGCCGTTGCCGGTGTCGGTCGCGCTGTCATCCTGCTGCTGGTTCTGCAGCTCCTCGTCGGAGCCCAGCTCGACGGTGACCTTTTTCTCTTCCTTGCCGCGCATGAGCGTGATCTCGACCTTCTCGCCCACCTCGTGGCTGCGCAGCGCGATGATCAGGCCGTCAGCGCTCGTAATCTCGTCATCGCCCAGCTTGGTAATGACGTCGCCCTCCTGAATGCCGGCCTTGGCGGCGGGCCCGTCCCCGACGACGCTTGCCACATACGCGCCGCTATCGGTGCTCAGCTTGTTAGTGCGGGCGTTGAGCGCATTGACGCTCGAAAGCGTGGCGCCCAGGTACGGGTGCACCGGCGTCTTACCGTCGATGATCTGGTCGGCAATGTTCTTGGCGTAGTTAACGGGAATAGCAAAGCCCACGCCCGAGCTGGAGCCCGAGTAGCTCTCGATAAGCGAGTTAATGCCCACGAGCTCGCCGTTGTCGTTAACGAGCGCGCCGCCAGAGTTGCCCGGATTGATGGCAGCATCGGTCTGAATCATGTTGGCATAGATGGTGTTGCCGCTGGTAGAGCTCATGGCCGTGGAGCGATAGAGCGCCGACACAATACCCGTGGAGACAGACTGCTCGTTGCCGAACGGCGAGCCGATGGCCATGACCCACTCACCCACGTTGAGCTTGGAGGAGTCACCGATCTCGATCGGCGTGAGCTTGGAGGCGTCGGCGTCCTTGAGCTTGATGACGGCCAGGTCGCTCGAGGCGTCGTTGCCCACGAACTCGGCCTCGTACGTGGTGCCGTCGTCCATGGTCACCACGTACTGGTCATAGCCATCGACCACATGGTTGTTGGTGAGGATATGGCCCTCGGTATCGAGCACAACGCCCGAACCGACGCTGCCCGAACCATCCGACTCGTCGGCAGACTGCGAAAGCGAGCCATTCTGGCTGCCGCTCGAAGTGGCGGTGATGGAAACGACGGAGGGCAACGCCTTGGCAGAGACGGCCTCGGCCAGCGTGGTGTCCTCGGAGTCAATCGTGATCTTTTGCGTCGAAGAACCCGAAGCACCCGCCGTCACGGCGTTCCTGCCGCCGCCGATATCGAGCGTGCCACTCATAATGAGCGCGATGACCAGCAGGGCGCCGCAGGCACAGCCGGCGAGTGCCGTAATAAAGATCGGCAGCTTTTTGGTCTTGGTCTTGACCACCGTGTGCTTGTTTACAACCTGCTGACCGCCCAGCGGCTGGCCGGTCTGTGTATCGTAAGCCTGCACGTAGGGAATGTTACTGCCGGCAGGCGTCGACTCCACCTGCACACGCGGCTGCTGCTGGGTCTCGCCAGCGTTGCCCGCATCCTGAGGACGCTGGGAATCCTTCTCGCTCATGGCTGCGATCCTTTCGTCTAATAACCAAAGGCCCGCCAAACATGTGGCGGGCCATCAATGTTCACGTTGAGTTGTACCCCAATATGCGGGCGAACGTGTATGAGAACGCAATCTTTTAGGAAGGCTTAAGTTCTGCTGCAAACTCGAAAGGGATCCACGCATGCGGCAAAACCACCACAAAGGTGCCTGTCCCCTTTGTGGTGAAAAGCTAGTCCTTAAACAGATAGCCCACACCGCGGACGGTGGTGATGTGTGCCGCGATCTGCGGGCCCACCTTGGAGCGGATGCGTCGAATGTGCACGTCGACGGTGCGCGTGCCGCCGCAGTACTCAAAGCCCCACACGCGGTGCAGCAGCACTTCGCGGCTGTAGGCGCGGTTGGGGTGCGTCGCCAAAAAGCTCAGCAGCGAGTACTCCATCAGCGTCAGGTCGATGGGCTCGTTATCGAGCGTCACCTGGTAGGTAGCCAGGTTAATCTCGAGGTTGTCGATGTTGAGCACATCGTCGGCGGCGACGGTCTCCTCCTCGCCCATCAGGCGCTGCGCACGAGCCTTAAGTTCGTTGGGCGTCGCCGTGGGGCATACAAAGTCGGCATGCGCGTGATTCGGCAGACGCAGGGTGCCGAGCGCCTCGTCGTCGACGATCACCAGCATGGGAACGCCACCGCGGTCGTCGAGCCATTTGGCAATCTGATCGATGCGGTCGCTGCGGATGCCATCGGAATCGAGGATCAGCAGGTCAAAGTCGTGCGCCGCAGTCGGCGAATCGGGGGTTGCCAGGCTCACCTCGACACCCAGGGTGGTCGTCAAGCTGCGGGCAAACTCGTGGAAGCGCGTCGTGCGCGCCATGAACAGGGCACTCTTTTCGGACATATCGGCCTCCAAAGAAATGAGCTCAATCGTACTGGAACAAGTCAGCGCGATTAGGAGTTCGCCAGGTAGTGCTTGATCTCCCACTCGGTGATCGTAGACTCAAACTTATGCCACTCGTCGCGCTTCTTTTTGAGGAAGAAGCCGTGGATGTGCTCGCCGAGGGCATCCTTCATAAACTGCGAGTCCTCAAACACGTCGAGCGCCTCTTTAAGCGAGCGCGGCAGCGGCGTGTAGCCGGCCTCGACCATCTGGCGGTCGGTAAGCTTGAGCGTCTCAGCCGTTGCCTCGGGCGGGAGCTCCAGCTTGCGCTCGATGCCGTCCAGACCAGCCGCCAGCGTGACGGCGTTGACCAGGTACGGGTTGGCCATGGGGTCGGGGCTGCGAAGCTCGATGCGCGTGGACAGCTGCTTGCCGGGCTTGTAGACCGGAATGCGGACCATACTCGCGCGGTTGCGCAGGCCCCACGTGGCGTACTGCGGCACGGAGTCGCCGCCCGTGGTGATGCGCTTGTACGAGTTGACCGTGGGGTTAGTGATGGCGCTGATCTCGCGCGCGTGCGCCAAGATGCCGGCCATGTAGTGCTTGGCGATATCGGAGAGGTGGTACTTCTCGTCGTCCTCGCCCCAAAAGACGTTGTTGCCGTCGTGGTCGAATAGCGACTGGCACAGGAACATAGCACTGCCGTCCTCGCCTGCCAACGGCTTGGGCATAAAGGAGGCGTGGCAACCGCTTTCGTAGGCCTGCTGCTTAATGATGAGTTTGGCCGTGGTGATGGCGTCGGACATGCTCAGGGCCTCGGCGTGGCGCAGGCTCATGCCGTGCTGCGAGCGGCCGGCGGCGTGGAAGGTGTACTCCACGGGCACGGACATCTTCTCGAGCGTGAGGACCGTATTGCGACGCAGGTCGCGGGCGGCATCGCTCACCGAAAGATCGAAGTAGCCCACGTTGTCGAGCGGCTCGGGGGTGTGTTCGTCGGGGAAGTAGTAATACTCCAGCTCGGCACCCACGTTGAGCAGGTAGCCGGCCTTCTCGGCCTTATAGAACATGCGGCGCAGGGCATCGCGCGGGTCGCCGGCAAACGGCTTGCGATCGGGAGTGCACACGTCGCAGAACACGCGGGCGACGCCGTTGTGGCTCGGGCGCCACGGCAGAATCTGGAAGGTCGATGCATCGGGGAACGCCAGCATGTCGGCTTCCTCGGGCGTGGCAAAGCCCTCGATGGCGGAGCCATCAAAGCCAATACCCTCCTCAAAAGCGACCTCGAGGTCCTCGGGGCTTATGGCAAAGTTCTTGAGGCGGCCGAGAATGTCGACAAACCACAGACGCACAAAGCGGATGTCACGCTGCTCTACGGAGCGGAGTACGTAATCGATGTTCTGCTGGTTCATGTCGCTCCCCTTTCTTTCGGGCGGGTTTCGACTGGTCTATATCGCAGATACTATCGCAGAAAAATGTTTCCGCAGGGTTAAAGCGTATCAAGCGCTCAAAAAACGTGTGCGAACAGGCCGTTGCGAACGAGTGACTAACGCAAGGTTGAGGCGCGGTGTTCGATGTGGCCGGGGATCTCGATGCGTTTGGGTGCCAGCTTTGCGGCTTCGCCCACGGTGGTGGTAACAACGTCGATGCGCTCTGAGAGGCGCTCTACCACGCGCTCGGCGATGGTAAGGGTGTCCTGCGCGGCTGTGGTCACACCGCCAAAGAGCACGTGGTTCCAGGGGTAATCGTCAAACGTCGCGATCTTAAGACCGGCCGGCAACGAGGGTCCCAACTGTGCCAGTGCCTCGGTCAGGCGTAGGAAGACCAGGCCGTTGACAGCGATAAGGCCGAGTCTTTTGCCCGCATAGCCGCGGATGGTCTCGTCCAAGCGGCCAACGCCAGTGGCACCGCCATCGGCCAAGGTGACAACCTCGCCGGCAAGGCCGCGTCGCGACAGCTCGTCGGTAAAGGCCTCGGCGCGCTCGCGACGCACGGGGCTGTCATCGCTTGCCTCGGTGAGCAGGCACAGGCGCTCGCTGCCAGCGGCAGCCAAGGCGTCTACCAAGCCGGCAACCAGCTCGCGGTTGTTAGATGTCACCAGATCGACACCGCCGGCAGCAACATCGCGGTCGAGCAGCACAACGGGTAAACGTCCCGCGGCAGCGGCGATTGCCTCGTCGTTACCGCCGCAGGTATTGACGACCAGGCCGTCCACGCCGGCGTCGATAAGCCTGGTGAGCGATTCGGCCTCTTTAGCGGGATCGTTGCCGCTAATGGCCGTCATAAGCGAGCAGCCGCGCGCGGCGGCACTGGCGGAAAGCCCTTCGAGCATGGCACTGGAGAACGGGTTGGCGATGTCGGCCAGGATCACGCCGATGAGGTTGGTGCGTGAGCTGCGCAGATTGCGTGCGGCGGCACGTGGGCGATAGCCGGTGCGCTCGATAACCGCCGCGATGCGAGCGCGGGTTTCCTCGGTCATCTGCCCGGGGCGGTTGTTGAGATAGCGCGAGACCGTGGCCGGGCTCACGCCCGCCTCGGCGGCAATGTCCTTGATTCTCATCTGCGCCATGGCGCACCCCGTTTCCCAATTGTCAGCAGTCTGAGCCATTTTAGGCATTTTTTTAAAAATCTCGCTTGCAAAAGGCTGTAGGTGAGTATACTACAACTCGAAACGAAACCGATTTCGTAAACCGATTTCGGCGAGCGTTGGCACGTAGGTGCAAAGATGTACCCTACCGTCTTGGCACCTCCGTGCCAACGCCATATCAAAGGTGTACGCACGAGCAAGAAGGAGCTGCGCAACCATGGGTAAAACGGTTCTTACCTTCGGCGAGATCATGATGAGGCTCTCGCCCAAAGACCATCTGCGCATTGAGCAGGCGACCGAGTTTGATGTCCGCTACGGCGGCGCCGAGGCCAACACCGCGCTTTCCCTGGCCTACCAGGGCGACAAGGCCGCTTACGTCTCCGTTGTCCCGGCCAACCGTCTGGGCGAGTGCGCTCTGCGCTCGCTGAAGGCCTACGGCGTCGACACCACGCGCGTCGTACGTCAGGGCGATCGCCTGGGCTCCTATGTCTTTGAGGTCGGCGCCTCGCAGCGCGGCAACGGCTGCGTCTACGACCGCAAGTACTCTGCCATTAACATGGCCAAGCGCGACGTCTTTGATTGGGACGAGATCCTCAAGGGTATCGATGTCTTCTATTTCTCCGGCGTGACGCCCGCTGTCTCCGACGAGATGGCCGCTGCGTGCAAGGATGCCCTCACCGCCTGCCGCGCCAAGGGCATCACCACCGTGTGCGACGTCAACTATCGCGGCAAGATGTGGTCGCCCGAGAAGTCGCAGGCCACCATGAAGGAACTCCTGCCGCTCGTCGACATCTGCATCGCCAACGACGAGGATGCGCCCGCCGGCCTCGGCATGACCTGCGTCTCTGGTTCCCTTGCCCATGGCATCGAGGAGCGCGACACCTACGTCGAGATGGCCCGTCAGATCTGCGCCGAGTACGGCTGCAAGAAGGTCGCTTCGGTCGTCCGCAACATCTCCTGCGTCGAGCGCTCCATCTGGATGGGCATGCTCTATGACGCCGAGAGCGGCGCGCACTGGTTCTCCCCCGCTCACGACGTGCACGTGCTCGAGGGCGTTGCCGCCGGCGACGCTTTCAACGCCGGCCTCGTCCATGCCCTCATCAACGACTTTGACCCGCAGGACGCCGTCAACTACGCGATTGCGGCCTCGATCCTCAAGCTCACCATCAAGGGCGATTCCAACCTGGTGACTGCTGACGAGATTGCCGCTGTGGCATCAGCCGCCGACGGTGGCACCCGCGTCGCCCGTTAATTCGTTCCCCATTCTGCGGGCTGCAGTTTCCCATACCCATACCTCTGCAGCCCGCTCCCCGATTCCTCCGGTCGGGCAAAACCACCAGTCCCATTCCGGTTTTGCCTGGCATTCCCTACATGACTGGTCGAGCAGCTGGTTTTGGAATTGCTTGAACCCCAAGCAGTGCCTCCGATAACCAATCCTAAATCGGCTCCTGACCAGCACATTTGGCAATCACGCGCCCATGCGCGCCACACATCGAAAGGAACATCATGTTCGATCAGTTTTACACCACGCTTAAGTCCCTGGGCATCGTGCCGGTCGTTGTGCTCGATAAGGTCGAGGACGCCGCTCCGCTCGCCCACGCCCTTATGGCAGCTGGCATGAAGTCCGCCGAGGTCACCTTCCGCACCGCCTGCGCCGCCGAGTGCATCGCCGCTATGGCCGAGGCCGAGCCCGAGATGTGCGTTGGCGCCGGCACTGTCCTGACCGTCGAGCAGGTTGAGCAGGCCCGCGCAGCCGGTGCCAAGTTCATCGTCTCCCCGGGTTACAACGAGGACGTTGTGAAGCACTGCATCGACATCGACCTGCCTGTCCTTCCCGGCACCGTAACCCCCTCCGAGGTCACCGCAGCCGAGAACCTGGGCCTCAAGGTCACCAAGTTCTTCCCCGCGTCCCAGTATGGCGGCCTGAACACCATCAAGGCCCTCGCCGCTCCGTTTGTCGGTCACCGCTTTATGCCTACCGGCGGCGTGAGCACCGCCAACGTCGAGGAGTACCTGAGCTCCTCTGCCATCATCGCCTGCGGTGGCACCTGGATGGTCAAGCCGGCCCTGTTTGCCGACGGCGACTTCTCCAAGGTCGAGCAGATTGCCCGCGAGGCCATGGACGTCGTCAAGAAGGTCCGCGGCTAGGTTTAGCTCTCTATCGTGAAAGGGGGCGTGCCCTAGACCTCGCCCCCTTTCTTTTAAAGCGGCTCGGAAGCGCGCCGTTTCCGTCACGAACAAGAACCGAAACCGTCTTGTATGCTGATAGAACGTGACGGAAGCGACACGCCCCCGAGCCGCTTTGCCTACTCGGCTGGCAGTCGCGCTCAACTAAGACACTTCGACAAAAGCCGAACCATCAAAACAGCTGCGGCGCCGTCTGAAGGAATGGACCCTTGCTTCCGGTCTTTTCCTCCAAGCGGCGCCGCAGCTTTTTCATACCCCGATAATGCCCCGGCAGTTGCGGTGAGATATGGACTGCTTACACCATCAGAGCCGCAAAACAATCCCTATTTCACCGCAACTAAATAAAGGGACAAATTAGATGGCCGAGTCTTTGGACAGCTCAAAATAGTCGGGATGCAAGGCGATAACCGGACCTTGCTCTTCGGGCATCAGGTGCAGGTGTGTCTCTGCCAGATAGCTCGCCGTGTCGGTATCGCCCTTCTTAATGGCCTCGAGAATCCGGCGATGCTGCCCACGGATCGGCTCCCAGTCCAGATCCTGCGACACCATACGCAACCAGTTGTATCGCTCAAAATGCGTATTGACGCTCTTCATCCAATCCCACAACATGTGGCGGCCGGCAATCTCAAAACATGTCTCATGGAACAGGTTGTCCAGATCGAAAAAGCGACGCGTTTCACGATGATCGAGCGACTCGGACTCGGCAAGAATCTGCTCGAGCCGATGTTTTTGCTCGGGCGTGGCGGCCGAGCAACATTTAATGAGCACGCTTCTCTCGAGTTTCTCGCGCAAAAAGCAAGCGTTCTCGGCATGCTCCATGCTGATTTTTGAGACGTAGGTGCCGCTTTTGGGACGCGTTTCCACCAGCTCCTGCTCACGCAGGCGCACAA
>CAJMSO010000037.1 GCA_905216075.1 uncultured bacterium
ACGCCGCCAGGCGCGGGCAGGCCGCCGACAGGTCGGCCGAGCCGTCGACGCGCTCGCCGCGCCTGGAATTCGGCGCCGTCACGAACCTGTGCGACGCCACCTCGGCGCTCACCGTCGAGGGCGACCTGCCCAGCTCCCTCGCGATCTCCCTGCACGACGCCCTGCGCTCCAGCATCCTCTGGACCGTGTCCCGCTCGTGCCTCGTGAGCCTTCCGTAGGCCCTCGGGACCGCCCTCGCGGAGCCGCTTTTCTTCTTTCCGGACATGCCGTCCTCCGATCTCCCGGGGCCGGCCGATCCGGCCCTCAGGGTATCGGGTTCCCACATTCATCCGCACATGTGCGGATGAATGTGGGAGGTGTTCGGATAAAGTCGATAATCAAGGCCCGGATGGCCCCAAAAATTTTTTCAAAAAAGTTGTTGCGTACCAGACAGACTTCTGTGTATACTAATCCCCGCAGCGCACGCGAGCGGAAACAAACGCGAACGACTGCCTGGGGAGTTAGCTCAGTTTGGTTAGAGCGCCGGCCTGTCACGTCGGAGGTCGCGGGTTCGAGCCCCGTACTTCCCGCCAACGCAATTAAAGCCACGTCTTCGGACGTGGCTTTTTGCGTTTAATAGGCCCTCGTTCTTATATGCCTCTTTATCCAAGTCACCGCATTTGCAACGAGCGAGCCAGCCTCTACTGATATATGTGTTCAAACAGGGGGTTTGTTGTGCAACATCTGTTCAATGAAGCAGGGGGTTCGGTTATACTAAATTGCACTTTAGGCCGTACCTGATTCAGCTAGTCTTCAAGTGCGGCATTCAGTGAACACCCATTTTATAATTTGGTTGTTCAGGCGGTCATTTGGCGTCTCGACACAAGCTCGGCCCCGGAGCTCGTTCGAGCTGTTCGTATTCCTTGAAAGGGGAAACATGGACATATCGAGGAAGACTGATTATGCCCTTCGCATGCTTGCGATGCTTGCCGAGGAGCCGGAGCGGTTGCTTTCTGTTCGCACTGCTGCCGAAGAGGTCAATGTTCCGTATTCGTTTGCCCGTTCGATTCAGCACGGCTTGGTTCAGGCCGGCATTGTGGAGAGCCTGCGTGGTGTTCATGGCGGCATGCGCCTTAAGGTGAGCCCCGACGATGTCACGATCCGTCAGGTCGTAGAGGCCGTTCAGGGCCCCATGGTTATGAACGATTGCACCGCGCCCGATGGCGACTGTGCGCGCATGGGCACGTGCTGCTATCATCCCCTGTGGGCCGGAGCCCAGGCGCTGATGCGCGACTATCTCGATTCCGTTTCGCTCGGCGATATCGTCGCCCATCGCCAGTTTCCGGCTGTCAATCCCAAGTTCGCCGACCGCGATGCGTTTCCCGAGTACGCCGCTTGCGCGTATGCTTGCCGGGAGGAATAGCGCCGCATAAGGAGCATTGTCATGATTCAGGACCCCTTTCGTTCGATGATTCGTTCGGAAGGGGTCCTGCGTTATCGCGACCTTCCGTGGCGCCGCACGCGCGACCCGTATATCATCTGGCTTTCCGAGGTCATGCTGCAGCAGACGCAGGTGCCGCGCGTGGAGACGCGTATGCCGGCGTGGCTCGATCGCTTTCCGACTGTCCGGGCGCTTGCTCAGGCCGCCCCTTCCGATGTCTTGGATGCGTGGCAGGGGATGGGCTACAATCGCCGCGCCCTGGCGCTTCACAGGGCTGCACAGTGCGTTGTGGAGGACTGGGATGGGGAGTTTCCGCGTGAGACGCACGATCTGGTCGCGTTGCCCGGCATTGGCCCGGCAACGGCGCAGGGCATCCGTTCGTTTGCATTCGATCTTCCGGGCGTGTATTTGGAGACCAATGTGCGCACGGTCTTTTTGCATCATTTCTTTCCCGATGTGCCGGCCGTTCCCGATCGCGAGCTGGTGCCGCTGATTCAAGCTGCCTGTCCGGCGGCCCCCGGTGCGGCGGCGGATGAGATTGCGCCCTTTGCCGCGCCTCAAGACGATACCGACACGCCGCGCGCGTGGTATTACGCGTTGCTAGATTACGGCGCATATCTAAAAAAGACGTTGCCCAATCCGTCCAGGCGCTCGGCGGGCTATAGCCGTCAATCAAAGTTTGAGGGCTCGCGTCGCCAAAAGCGCGCCCACATTGTGCGCATGCTGCTGGCAGCGCGCGATGGGCAGCCGGCAGGTATTACGCTCGATGAAGCTGTTGCAGGCGTTAACGAGATGGAGACGGCAGCCGGCCGTGAGCCGGTCGAGCGCGAGCTGGTCGCAAGTATTCTTGCCGATCTGGAGCGCGAGGGCTTTTGCCGCTCCGAGGGCGATCGTTGGTTGAGTGTGTAGCCCGCTCAAATCTGAAGAACGGGATTGTAAGGTTTAAATTCGCGGCTTGAGGGCATCCTAAAGACAAGGTCGCTCAAAGCCTATGGGCGGCACGTGTTGAAGGGAAGTACACCTATGGATTTTGAGAACTCTCAGACCAAGAAGAACCTCGAGACTGCTTTTGCCGGTGAGTCCCAGGCACACACCAAGTATCGCTACTATGCATCCAAGGCCAAAAAGGACGGCTACGTTCAGATCTCGAATATCTTTGCCGAGACGGCGGGCAACGAGTCCGAGCATGCCAAGCTGTGGTTTAAGTACCTGCACGACGGCGCCGTTCCGGGCACTCTGGACAACCTGCGCGATGCCGCCGCGGGCGAGAACTACGAGTGGACCACGATGTATGACGAGTTTGCCAAGACCGCCGAGGAGGAGGGCTTTGCCGAGATTGCCGCAAAGTTCCGTGGTGTCGGCGCCGTGGAGAAGGCTCATGAGGAGCGCTATAACAAGCTCGTCGAGCGCATTGAATCGGGCGAGGTGTTTGAGCGCGAGGGCGTAAAGGTGTGGAAGTGCTTGAACTGCGGGCACCTGCATGTTGGTGCCGAGGCGCCCGAGGTGTGCCCGGTTTGTAACCACCCGAAGGCGTACTTTGAGGAGCAGGTGGTGAACTACTAGCGCGTGGCGCTGACATGAGCTGGTCCGGGAGGGCGGGATTGCCTTCCCTCCCCGCTCACGGCTTCGCAGGGTCGCGTTGAGGGAAGGTAATCCCGCCCTCCCGGCCCGCTTCGGGTCGTCGCGTGCTCGTTACTGAAAAGCTGATATTAAAGTTTGTGTGCCGCCCCTTTTGGGGCGGCACGTTTTTGTGTGGGGTCTCTGTCTTCACAATTTCCGTCAAGCTTTTGGTTAGATTTTTGTCAGTTGGCGTAAGGGCGGAGGGCCAAAAGATTGCTGGCGAAAAAAGCTCAAAGAAAGTGCTGGTAGGGGAGTTGTTGAGGTTTTCGACAGCTTTTGTCAGCAAGAAACTTTGCAGCTATTGCTACGGATTGCGTTGCCGTGGCCTTGGCGGTGCGGGATGCTGGTCGTAAGCGTCGAATGCTCCGATTTTGGAGGCCAGCATGGACCTGTTTCTTGAGACTCCGCAGCAACAAGCCGAGCGCATGTTGCGCCAACAGCAACGGCTTATGGAGATGAAAATGCAAGGGGTAGCCGCCCAGCCCCCTGCGCAAAATGCCACGTCCGCGGTTTCGCCTGCGGGCGGATCGGCGCCAGAGAACTATTCCGTACAACAAGATTCATATGCGCAGGAGCTTGCGTTCGACAAGCGCCGCACGCGTCACCGCCGCGTGGGCCAGCGCCTGCGCACGTTAGCGATGATCGCGCTCATTCCGTTAGGACTTGCGGCGATTTTCTTGGTCTCGTATGCGCTCACCTGCATCCTCAACGGTGCCTCGCCCAGCGAAGTGCTCCAACATCTGTCAGCCCTCGGCCAGCGCCTAGGCGATGTCATAACAACCATCCGCGCCGGCTGGGAGAGTTGGCGTTTGTCACATTAGGACTTCTAGGGTGTAGGGATTATCGCCACGAGTAGAATTCTTGCAACCTGTGGGTCCTGTCGTGCAACTGAATAGTATTATTGAAGATAAATAATAATAGGATTTGCTATGTATAAGCAGGATTTAGAGCGGACTCTTTTGGGCATTGACGAAGAGGCGGAGCTGGAAATAGGTCCAAGAGACGACAGGCCGAGCGTTGTATTGGTGGGAGGAAGCGCCTTCATGCTAAACGATGTGACGAATCGGTCGGTTACACATGACATTGATGTGTTTGAGGCAGACAGGTGCCTCCGCGAGATCATAGCTCGATACCCCGAGGTGAACGGTATGGCGGTGGCATATTGCAACCAGATGCCATTCAATTACGAAGATCGCTTGATCCCCTTGGAGATTGGGGCGCGTTTTATTAGGTACTTTACGCCATCTTTGGAGGACCTGGCGGTGATGAAGCTTTATGCCTATCGTCCGAACGACATCGTCGACCTCCATAGTCGAGCGTTTATCGACCGACTTGATTGGGATCTGCTCGAACGGCTTATATTCGACGAGGGCGAGGCGCTGGCGTCGTCGCCTTCGGAGCGAAGCTATCAAGAGATGGTCTGGGCATACAGGCAATACAAAAAGGAGGCGCTCGGTTGAATCTGACCTTTGAGGGGTTCTTAAAAGGCTATTGCCGAGAGCTATCCGGACAGCAGTCGCTGAGTTTTAGAAAACTGGTTGAGCAGGCGACGACGGTTGCGCCGCGCGTGGCGGAGCCTCTGTTTTTGCTCGCTTTGGCGCAAGGAAAAGCCGAATACGTTCTGGGCTTATCCGAGGGCTCGTGGATGGAAGAGGATTACCGAGGCGTTTTGTCCTTGTACGATCAAGCGGGTGGCATGGCGTCTCTATGTGCCAAAAGTGAGCTCCCCAACCGTTATGCCAACGTTTGGCGTGCGTATAGAGCGGTGAAGGAAAAGCCAGTGGCGGACAGAAGAATCAACGCCCTGATGCGAAAAAGAACATTGGGAGCGCTAGAGGAATCGGGCGTAACGCGCTACGGTCTCTGCCGCGATTTGAATCTGAATAAGGGAAACGTGTACGCATACTTAGCCGGCGATGACTCAAAGGTGAGCAGGGAGACGGCGCGCCGCATTATGGAATATGCGGAGGAGAGGGGCACCCAAGAAGGGGCCGGGCGCCCGGTGCGTGTGGCGGGGTAAGATTGATCGCGGTTTTGATTGATGATCGATTGAGTTTGTTGGGCGGAGTCTATGTCTGCTATTGATATCGTACTTGCTGTGATCGCCTTGGTGGCGGTGGGGGTTACTGTGGCTTGTGCCCTGCAGCTCAAGGGCCTTCGCGCCGAGCTGCGGGAGCGCGGCGATAGCGGGGCAGAGATGCTGGCTGCGCTCGAGCAGGCCAACAACGCGCTCGACACCCTCAACGTCGCGCTGACAGAAACCCGCCGCACGGCAAATGCCATCGCGCAACAGCAGACAACCGATGCGGCCGTGGAGCAGCAACGTTACCTGACCATCGCACGTGAGTTTTCGCAAGCTGGTGACCGGATGGATGACCTGCGCCGCGAGACGGCCCAACAGCTCGGTGCCAACCGCGAGGGCATCGAGCACCGCCTGGACAAGGTGCGCGAGACGGTCGATGCCCAACTGGGTGCCATTCGCAAGGATAACAACGTGCAGCTCGATCAGATGCGCGCGACGGTGGACGAGAAACTCTCCCGTACGCTCAACGACCGTCTGTCTGCATCGTTTAAGCAGGTGAGCGACCAGCTCGAGGCCGTGTACAAGGGCCTGGGCGACATGCAGTCTATCGCCACCGGCGTGGGCGACCTTAAGCGCGTGCTGGGCAATGTAAAAGCGCGCGGCATTTTGGGCGAGGTACAGCTGGGTGCGATCCTGGCGGACATCCTTACGCCCGACCAGTATCTGGAAAACGTTGCCACCAGGCCCGGAGCCTCGGAGCGTGTTGAGTTTGCCGTCAAGCTGCCGGTGGACGAGGGCGATCCCGTGCTGCTGCCGATTGACTCCAAGTTTCCGGGCGACGCGTACGAGCATTTGCTCGACGCGCAGGAGTCGGGCGATGCGGAGACCGTGGCGGCTGCGCGCAAGACGCTCGACGCGATGGTGAAGCGCGAGGCCAAGGACATTTGCGAGAAGTACCTGAGCGTGCCCGCGACCACCAACTTTGGCATCATGTTCGTACCGTTTGAGGGCCTGTATGCCGAGGTCGTCAGTCGTCCCGGGCTTATCGAGACCCTGGGCCGCGACTATCACGTCAACGTTGCCGGCCCCAGCACCATGGCCGCCATCCTCAACAGCCTGCAGATGAGCTATCAGACGTTTAGGCTGCAAAAACGCACCGACGACGTGCTACGCGTGCTTTCCGCCGTCAAGGCTGAGCTGCCGCGCTATCAGGCGGCGCTGCGCCGCGCCCAGCAGCAGATCGAGACCGCGGGTAAAACGGTCGAGGGCATTATCACCACGCGCACCAACGTTATGGAGCGCAAGCTCAAGGATATCGACGTCCTGGAAGACGCGCGGGAGGCTGACGAGATTTTGGGCTTGGAGTCCGCAGGCTTACTCGCGGGCCAGGAAGACGAGGACTAGCCGTGCCTGACGGCGGGGCGTCGGCGCAAGCGCGGGGCGCGGGCGCTTTTCGCATCGTGCTTGCCTGAAGTGCACTTTAGTGTGCAACAATGGCGTTTCGCCCCATCAGACGCGAAAGGAAGTCCATGTCTCAGAGAAGCACCAGTCCGCTCAAGCGCTCAACCGTGCGCCGCACGCTGCAGCGTTTTTGGGACGTCACGCGCACACAGCCGTTGATCGTCTTTCTCTCGGTGTTCTCGTCGGCGGGCTATATCTTTTTGCTTACGTTTGCCAACACCTACGTGATGGCCCTTATCGTCGACCGCGTCCAGGCCGGCCCCGTGGCGGGCGACCAGGTGTTTGAGGTCTTTGGTCCCTACATTCTGGCGCTCGTGCTCGTTAACCTAGTGGGCCAAATCCTCTCCAAGCTGCAGGACTACACCGTCTACAAGCTCGAGATTGCGGGCAACTATCACTTGGCGCGCCTGTGCTTTGACACGCTCTCCAATCAATCCATGACATTTCACACCAGCCGTTTTGGCGGATCGCTTGTGAGCCAGACGAGTCGTTTTATGAGTGGCTACACGGGCTTGGTCGACGTGACGGTGTATTCGCTCATTCCCACCATCACCTCGGTTGTCTGCACGGTGGCGGCGCTCGCTCCGGTGGTGCCGACGTTTACCGTGATTCTGGTGGGCATCATGGTCGTCTACATTGCGTTTGTCTGGCTTATGTACAAGCGCATCATGCCGCTTTCGGCCGCGACGTCCGCCGCGCAGAACAAGCTCTCGGGCGTGCTCTCCGACGCGGTCACGAATATCCTGGCCGTCAAGACCTGTGGGCGCGAGGACTTTGAGCGCGACCTGTTCGATACCGCCGACCGCGCCGCGCGCGATGCTGAAACGGTTTCGATGCACGCCATGATGCAGCGCAACTTTACGACCTCGGGCCTTATCGTCATCACCATGGCCGTGGTGAGTGTGTTCGTCGCGGGTGGCAACGCGTGGTTTGGCATCTCGGCCGGCTCGCTCGTCATGATCTTTACCTACACCTATAACCTCACCATGCGCCTGAACTACGTGAGTTCCATGATGCAGCGCATCAACCGCGCGCTCGGCGATGCGGCCGAGATGACGCGCGTGCTGGACGAGCCGCGTCTGGTGGCAGACGACGAGAATGCCCCCGAGCTCAAGGTGGGCGAGGGTGCGATTGATTTTGAGCACCTGAGCTTTGCATACCGTGATGCCGCGGCAGGCGAGAGCGTGTTCGACGACCTGACGCTCCATGTGGCAGCGGGCCAGCGCGTGGGCCTGGTGGGCAAATCGGGCTCGGGCAAGACGACGCTCACCAAGTTGTTGCTGCGCCTGGACGACGTACAGGGCGGCCGCGTGCTCGTGGACGGCCAGGACGTCTCGCGCTGTACACAGCAGAGTCTGCGCCGCCAGGTTGCCTACGTGCCGCAGGAGGCGCTGCTGTTCCACCGCTCCATTCGCGAAAACATTGCCTACGGTCGTCCCGACGCCACTGATGAGCAGATTCGCGAGGCCGCGCGCCTGGCCAACGCCCTGGAGTTTATCGACCGCCTGCCCCGTGGCTTTGACACCATGGTGGGCGAGCGCGGCGTCAAGCTCTCGGGCGGCCAGCGTCAGCGCGTGGCTATCGCCCGCGCCATCCTAACCGACGCGCCGATTCTGGTGCTCGACGAGGCGACCTCTGCCCTCGACAGCGAGTCTGAGGCGTTGGTGCAGGAGGCGCTCGAAAACCTGATGCGTGGACGTACCTCCATTGTGGTGGCGCACCGCCTGTCCACCGTGGCGGCGCTCGACCGCATTGTGGTACTGGCCGATGGCGAGATCGTCGAGGATGGCATGCATGCGCAGCTCGTCGAGGCGGGTGGCGAGTACGCGAGCCTGTGGAGCCGTCAGACCGGCGCATTCTTGGAGGCGTAAGCGTTTCGGACGTGGGACAATTGTGCCCATAAGTTTATTGTGCCGTTGAGCCGAGGAGTCGTTATGCCACGCGAGACCAATGCCGCCAAACGCGAGCGCGCCGTTGAGGTGTGCGAGCGCCTCAACCGTCGCTATGGCCCGGTCGAGTGTTTTTTGGATCACGAGAATCCCTTTAGGCTGCTCATCGCGGTGCTGCTCTCGGCGCAAACGACCGATGCGCAGGTCAACAAGGTGACGCCGCGGCTGTTTGCCCAGTGGCCTACGCCCGAGGCCATGGCCGGGGCGAGCGTGGCTGACGTGGCAGACACTATCAAGTCACTCGGCTTCTACAAGAGCAAAGCCAAGCATGCCGTCGAGGCCGCGCAGATGATCGTCGCCGACTATGGCGGCGAGGTGCCGGCCGACATGAAGGAACTCGTGAAGCTGCCGGGCGTGGGACGCAAGACGGCGAACATCGTGCTCAACGTGGGGTTTGGCATTGTCGAGGGCATCGCGGTCGATACGCACGTCAACCGCATCGCGCACCGCCTGATGCTGAGCCCCAAGACGCATGCCAAAGAGCCGCTCAAGACCGAGCAAGATCTGCTCAAGATTTTGCCGCACGAGTATTGGGAGTCGGTCAACCATCAGTGGATCACCTTCGGTCGCGAGATCTGCGACGCCCGCAAACCCAAGTGTGACGAGTGTCCGCTGGCAGATTTGTGCCCCAGCGTGCGCGTAGCGGGGTAGGGCGGAGCGCATCTTCGTCTGGCGTTTTTTGCGGGGCTGGGTTTGCCCTTGAGCCGGAGTCCTCTCCATGCGCTACCATGACAGACAATGTATTTGACGTACGACCCGCCGAGCTTGCCCCGGCGGGCTTTTGGCGTTGCAATGCCGGAGGAACAGCATGCTCATTCACCGTATAGCCGCGCAGCTCTACACTGCCGAGGCACTGCAGACCGTCGAGGCCGGGCTCGATTCTGGCGAGGACGTGACGCTGGCCGTGTCGCAGTCGGGTCGCACGCTTATGGCGGCCGCTCAGTTTGCGCGCCGCCCGCGCCCCACGGTCTACGTTGTGAGCGGCGAGGATGCGGCCGATCGCGCCGCACGTAGTCTGGCCGCCTATGTGGGCCTGGCGCACGTGTGCCGCTTTCCCGAACGCAAGGACTACCCTTGGCGCGAGCAGGCGCCCGACGACGCCGTGGTAGCGCAGCGCTGCGAGGCCCTGGGACGCATCGTGCGCGGGGACAACTGCATCATGGTTGCCTCGGCCCGTGCGCTGCTGCGCTGCGTGCCGCCGGTCGAGAGTCGCTATTGGGAGTCGACGACCTTTGCGGTGGGCGAGGAGATTCCTTTTGACGAGGTGCCGCAGCGTCTGGTGGGCATGGGCTACACCAATGCCGGCGCCGCCGACGCGCCCGGCCTGTTCCGCGTTCACGGCGACACCGTCGAGGTGTTCCCCGCACAAGAGAAAGCGCCCGTGCGCATTGAGTTCTTTGGCGACGAGATTGACCGCATCCGCCGCATGGTGAGCTCAACGGGGCAGACCATCGGCAACGAGGACAGTATCGAGATCTTCCCGTGCCGCGAGCTGGCGCTCACCGACGAGGCGGTCCACAACATGCATGTGGCGCTCTATCGCGCCAGCCAGGACGATAGCAAACTGGCGGCGCTGCTCGAGATGGTGGATGCACGCATCGTCACGCCCGAGCTCGACCGCTTTTTGCCGGTGATGTACGGCCAGACCGTGAGCCCGCTGGCACACGTGAGCGGCAAGGCGCTCGTGGTCCTGTCCGAGCCGCGCTCGCTGTTCGATGACTGTCTGCGCGCCTACGAGGATATCGAGGCCCGTGCCGGCGAGGCGGGGATTGACCGACTGGATGGCCTGTATGTACGTGCTCAGCAGCTCGATTTTGGTGCCCAGCAGCGCTTGAACTACGTAAGCCTCATCCGTGCCGGCGGTGCGGTGACGGCCGAGCTCAAGATTGAGCAGCCTGCTATCGCAGGCTCGGACAACCGTTTTATGACGCGCATTCAGGAAGTCGTGGGCAAGCGCTACGCCTGCGTGTTTGCCATTCCCGACCGCGGTGCGCGCGAGTCGATGGAGCTCACCTTTGGTGACGAGGGCATTACCTTTGAGGAGTCGCTGACCGCGGCACCCGAAAACGCCGGCGTCATTGGCGAGCGCGTGCGCGTGGCAGCGGCGGATTCCGCCGACCGTGCCGCACGCCAGGAGGCCCATGCTTCCATTCGCGAGCGTAAGACCGACGCGCTCAACGCCCGCTCGCTCGAGGCGGGTGCTGCCCAGGCTGCCGCCGGTGTCGCCGTGCCCACCATCTCGCGCGGACGCGTGACCTTTGTGGAC
>CAJMSO010000038.1 GCA_905216075.1 uncultured bacterium
AATGCCGCCGTGACGGCTACCTCCGACAAGCTGTTTCTGCTCAGCTACTCCGAGATCGTCCCCACCTCCTATTGGGCTTCCGACTACCCCTGGAGCTCCTCCGAGGGAACCCAGTACGAGGCCTTCAAGGGCAAGGTGATGAATAGCTATTCGGACAACCCTGCCATTGCCAGTGGCAGCTATTGGTGGGAACGTTCGGTGCGTCCGGACCACTCTACGTTCTTCCTCCGTGTCCACGCCGGCGGCGATCCGGCGATCAGTGACAATGCGACGGTCTCGAATTGCGTCCGCCCCGCCTGGTGCTTCTAGCCTCAGCTGTTAAGCCCGCACAGGCTGTGCGGGCTTTTCTTTTGGCAACCAAACGAACGATTCTCGTCTTGAAGCATAGTTGTCGGGTTGAGGTGAAATGGGGTCATACAGCGGCTCTCAGAGCGCCCGCCGCACTCCCCCGCCATTACCCCTGCGGCGTCCTCGTATAGAGCCCATCCCGCTTGGCGTTTCGTTGCAGCAGCCCACTTGTCCACCGATCAAGTGAACTACTGGAATAAATACAGCGACACGCTTGTTCACTATAGTCGCTATATCTGTGTAAATCGCCGCGATAAATACAGCCCGTACTCGGCTGTATACCAGCTACGCGTATGTAGATTCACATCGCGTTAATAAATCGGCTCAAGCGCATGCAAAACGCGCAAGTAGCCGCAAAAGGCGATTATCGCGTAGGTAGATTTTTGGCACCCTGTTGATTAATCAAAATTAAGCAATTGCTTAAAACAAAAAAGGTCAGGCACTAGGTGCCTGACCTGCAAACTTCTGGTCGGGACGACTGGATTCGAACCAGCGACCCCTTGACCCCCAGTCAAGTGCGCTACCAAGCTGCGCCACGTCCCGAAGCTTTTGTTTGTTGCTCTGCTCTCGCTCGCAACAGGGAGTATATTAACCCGAAACTTTAGACTTGTGCAAGAACTTTTTTACAATTTTTGAAGCAAGTCCAAAATTGTATCTGCGAGCTGGGGTTTTGTTAGTACGGGAAGTTCTTGCGTACCCGTTGTGCTCACAATCCAGGCCTTGTTGGTGTCGGTCCCAAAGCCCGAATCGGTGCGTGAGACATCGTTGGCGATTATTACATCGCACCCCTTGCGGGCCAATTTGCGCTCTGCGTACTCGACAACGTTATCGGTCTCGGCCGCAAATCCGATCACGCATCGCTCGCCCTTCTGGCGCGAGAGCTCGGCCAAAATATCGACCGTCTCGACCAGTTCGATGCGATCCAGGCGCTCGTTGGCCTTTTTGAGCTTATGGTCCGCAGGGGCCGCGGGGGTGTAGTCGGCGACAGCGGCCGCACAAATGGCCGCATCAGCCGTCTGAAAGGCGCTCAGCGCTGCCTGCAGCATCTCTTCGGCGGTCTGCACGCGCACGCACTCCACGCCGCAGGGCACATCGAGTGATGTCGGTCCCAACACGAGCGTGACCGCAGCGCCGCGGCGTGCGGCCTCCCCCGCCAGGGCGATGCCCATCTTGCCCGAAGAGCGGTTGCCAATGAATCGCACGGGGTCGATCGGCTCGTGCGTGGGACCGGCGTTAATTACGATGCGCTTACCCGCCAGGTCCTGTGGCGCGGGGTTGAGCACCTCACAGACAGCCTCTACGATGTCCTCGGGCTCGCTCATGCGTCCCGTGTCCACGTCGCCGCAGGCAAGGTAGCCGCTGCCCGGACCCACCACATGGACACCGCGCTCGCGCAGCGTGGCCATGTTGGCCTGCGTCGCCGGCGCCTTCCACATGCCGTTGTTCATAGCGGGTGCGATCACGATGGGTCGCGGCGTCGCAAGCAGCGTGGTGGAGATGAGGTCATCGGCGATACCGTTTGCCATCTTGGCGATGATATTGGCCGTCGCGGGCGCCACGACCACCAGATCGGGCTCCTGCGCCAGCGAAATGTGGTGGATGGGGTCGGAGGGATCGTCGAATAGGCCCACCGCGACCGGCTCATTGGTGAGTGCGCGGAAGGTAAGCGGCCCCACAAACTCGGTGGCATGCTCGCTCATAACGACCTTGACGCGCGAGCCGCGCTTTTGCAGCAGGCGCACGATATTGCACGACTTATAGGCGGCGACCCCGCCGGTAATGCCCAGCAGGATCGTATTTCCCTCAAGTTGTATTGAATTGTTGGGTGCCGCCATCGTTTAAGCTTCCTTGCTCGGGAGTACCAGGAGGCGGTGGCAGTACGGGCAGTGCGTAATTGACCTACCGTCGTGGTTGAGGTCGCTCATGGACGATGCCTGCAGCGCGGTGTGACAGACCGTGGGGATGTTGCCCTGGATGGTCTCGACGGCCAGGCCGCGGAACTGCTTGAGCAGACGCTCGTAGTCGGTGAGCACGTCGGCCGGCAGCGTGGCAGCAAGCGCGGTGCGCTCTTTAGTGGCGGCGTCAATCTGAGCCTGCAGGTCGGCAGCCTTGGCGCGGGCGGCCTTGGTATCGGCCTTCACGCCCTCCTCGAACTTGGCGATGATTGCCTGCGCGCGGGCCTCGCGCTCGAGCGCCTCCTTATGGGCGACAACGACGTCCTTGCGGGTGTGCTCAATCTTGTCCAGACGCTTGGCCAGGGTGGCGAGTTCATTCTCCAGGTCCTGAACCTCGCGGTAGTCGGAGCCGTCGACATGGCGCTTCTTGGCAGCCTCGATGGCGTTGTTGGTCTGAATCTCGGTGGTGTTGAGATCGTCGAGCTCAATGTCCAGATCCTTGCGCTGGGCGTAGAGCTTGGTCATCTCGGACTTGAGCTTCACATAGGTCTTGCGCTTGGAAGCGAGCTCCTTGAGCTCCGGCATATTGGCAAGTTCGCTCTTGTTGCGGGCGAGCTCCAAATCGATCTGTTGCAGCTTGAGTAGCGTAGCGCCGGCGCTCATAAGTTCTCTCCTTTTGTCACAGTCCACCATTGGCAAGGGTTCAGTATTTTAATCGCATGACGGGGGTCGACCCCGGCGTCAACTGCAGAGTTCATCAATATATCAACGAACGGCTCCTCGGAGCGGTCGTGGCCGAGCAAGATCACCGACAGCCCGCGCAAGGCAAGGTCTTGCGCCACGTGGTAGCCCGCCTCGCCCGTCACGACAACATCTGCGCCTGCGGCGATGGCGAGCTCTCCAAAGTCGCCCAGGGAGCCGCCCAAAATAGCGACGGTTCGGCATGCGTGCTCGGCTTCGCCCCACACACGCGGGTCGCTGCCAAATGCCGTGGCGGCACGGGCGGCGAGATCGCGCAGGCTACAGGGGTTGTTGAGGGTCGCGAGTGCACCCAGGCCGGTGGACTCGGGGTCGTCCACGTGCTCCAGTGAGCTCACGGGTGCGGCACCCAGCAGCTCGCTCAGGCAGACGCGGGCTTCGTGCGAGCGGTCCAGGTTGGTGTGGAGCGAGATAATGCTCACGCCGCAACGCGCTGCCTCGTAGAGTGCCGCGCTGCATTGGGGGCGTGTGGCATCCGCCGGACAAAAGGCCTCGGGCGCCTTGATATAGACAGGATGATGCGTCAGCAGCACGTTTGCACCGGCTTCTTGGGCGCGGAGAACATTAGCTTCGGTCGCATCGAGCGCGCAGGCAACGCCGGTAATCTCCACGGCAGGGTCGCCCACGGATAAGCCTACGTGGTCCCAGGGCTCGGCATCCGTCTTGGGATAGCGTGCCAGCAGGGCACGCTCGAGCTCGGCGACGATCATGCGGCACCCACGATCGAGAGCAGCGTCTGGGCAAAGTCGTCCAGGTCGGCAGGGTTCACACGGTCATCAAACGAGATACGCAGAGCGCCCAATGCCTGCTCGCGACCAATGCCCATGGCGCTGATAACATGGCTCGGGTCCATGCTGCCGCTCGAGCAGGCAGAACCGGCCGATACCTCAAAGCCGGCGGCGTCGAGCTTGATGATGAGCTCCTCGGAGTCCATGCCGTCAATGTAGATCGATACCATGCCGGGCAGACGGTCGGCATGCGCATAGTCGCCCATGGTGGCGTGAATGCGCGGATGGGCCGTAAGCTTGGCGTAGAGCTTGTCGGAAAGGGCTTGCAGCTTCTCGCGCTCCTCGGCCACATGGAGCGTCAGCGTGCGGGCGGCAGCGGCAAAGGCGAGCTGCGTGCGCAGATCCTGCGTGCCGGCGCGACGTCCGGCTTCCTGTCCGCCGCCAAAGATGCGCGGGCGCAGCGGCGTGCGGTTCTTAAGGTAGAGCGCGCCGGATGCCACGGGGCCACCGATCTTGTGCGCAGCAACGGTCATGGCGTCAACTCCCAGCTCGGTAACATCGAGCGGAATATGCAGATACCCCTGGATGGCATCGGTGTGGAACAGGGCGCCGGCAGCATGTGCGGCCGCGGTAAGCTCGCGGATGGGCTGCACCACACCGGTCTCGTTATTGGCGACCATGATGCTCACGAGCGCGACGTCGTCGCCCAGTAAGTCGTTCAGTGCGTGAGGCTCAATGTAGCCCGCACGGCAGGGCTGAACCAGGTCGACGGTAAAGCCGGCGGCACGCAGCAGCGGTAGGTTGTCCAGGATCGAATCGTGCTCGATGGCAGATACGATCACGCGGTTACGCTTACGGTCGCGCTGACGTGCACCCTCGGCAAGACCGAGTAGCGCCAGCTGGTTGGCTTCGGTGCCGCCGTTGGTCAGAACAATCTCAGACGGGCGAACGCGCGCGCCAAAGCTGCGGGCGATCTCGCGACGTGCAACCTCCAGACGCGCGGCAGCCTTGCGGCCGAGCGAGTGCAGCGAGTTGGGGTTGACGCCGGCAAGCTCGCTGTCGTCGTACTCGCGCTGCGCAAGGAGCGCCTCGGCGCGCATGGGCGTCGAGGCGGCATAGTCAAGATTCACGGGTATGCGGTTTTGACCTGCGGTCATAAGGGTTTATGCCTCCTGTGCAGCCTCGTTGCCCAGCTTCTGCAGCAGCGCAACCTCGGCAGTGGGATCTTCGGACTTAAATACGGCAGAACCGGCCACCAGGGCATTTGCGCCGGCCTTGACGACCTCGGCGATGTTTTTGGAAGAGATGCCGCCGTCGACCTCGATCATGGGCGACACGCCATGTCGCTCGCACATGGCCGTAAGCTCGTGCAGTTTGGCGATTGTACCAGGGATAAAGCTCTGGCCGCCAAAGCCAGGATTCACGCTCATCAGCAGCACCATGTCGACAACGTCGATGATGCTCTCGAGCACGCACACGGGGGTGGCGGGGTTGAGCACCACGCCGGCCTTGACGCCGCGCTGCTGCAGATGCGTGAGCGTGCGGTGCAGGTGCGTGGAAGCCTCGTAGTGCACGGTGATCATGTCGGCACCGGCGTCGGCATACCAATCGACCGTCTCGTCGGGGTTCGACACCATGAGGTGCGCGTCGACCGGTACATCGGTGGAGCGCTTGACGGCCTTAAGGATGTCAACGCCAAAGGTGAGGTTGCCGGTAAAGTGACCGTCCATAACGTCAAAGTGTACGTAGTCGGCACCGGCGATCTTGTCGAGCTCGCCCTTGAGGTTGGCCATGTCGGCCGAAAGGACGGACGGAGCGATTTTGATGGAACCCATGGTAGTAGCCTTTCTGCGCTAGTCGGTGAGTCCGTAGAACTCTTGAGAAGGGACGCGATCGGTAAGAATCTCGAGCGCCCTATCCAAAGTAACACCGTTGTAGAGCGTTTGCTCCACGGCAAAGGTGAGCGGAATGTCTACGCCCAGTGAACGGGCAAGCTCGCTCACGCTGCGGGCCGCGACGGCGCCCTCGACCACCATATGCGTGCGCGTCTGATACTCGTCGAGCGACACGCCGTGGGCAAACTCGTAGCCAAAGGTGCGGTTGCGCGAGTGCTCCGAGGTGCAGGTGGCAATGAGGTCGCCCATGCCGGCAAGTCCCATGCAGGTCATAGCTTGACCGCCGCGGGCATGCACCAGACGGCTAATCTCGGCCAGGCCGCGCGTCATGATGAGGGCAAGCGTGTTGTCGCCCGCACCGGTACCGGCGGAGATGCCGCATACGATGGCGATGACATTTTTCATGGCGCCGCAGACCTCGACACCGGTCATGTCTTGCGACAGATAAATACGGAAGGCCGTGGATAGGAGCAGGTCCTTAAAGGTCTCCCCTATCTGCGGATCTTTGCTGGCGATGACGGCGGCAGAAAGACCGCCGCGGCAGATCTCCTCGGCATGGTTGGGACCCGAGAGCGCCGCCACGCGCGCCTCGTTGCCGATCTCGCTGGCGATGACCTCGCTCATGAGCAGGCCGGACTCGGGCTCAATGCCCTTGGTGAGGCAGAGCACCGGGGTATCGGCGGCGATAAAGGGCGCTGCCCGATGGCACACGTCGCGCAAGTGCGTGGAGGGCACGGCAAAGATGATCGCATCGGCACCGTCGAGCGCCTGGGCGAGCTCGGTCGTTGCTACCACGTTGTCCGGCAGCTCGTAGCCCACAAGGTAGCGGGGGTTGCGGTGCTCACCGTTAATGCCGGCGGCCGTCTGCTCGCTATGGGCCCACATGGTTACGCGCACGGCTCGCGCGGCGGCAAGGCCGGCGACGGCGGTTCCCCACGAGCCAGAGCCAATCAGCGCAACATTCATGACTCTCTCCTACTTATCGTCGGGCTCGGTGACGCGCTTGGTAAACGAGAGCTTGGACTCCTTACCGGTCATGAGCTTTTTGATGTTCGCGCGATGGGCCCACACCACGGTGATGCCGATTATCGCCATGCAGAACTTGAGGCCCAGGCTGCTGTACGGAAAGACCGCGCAAGCAGCGATGGGAAGACCGATGGCCGCGGCAAGCGAGCCCACCGACACAAACTTGGTGATGGCGACGGCCACGATAAACATGCCCAGCAGCGACAGGCCAATTGGCCAATACCAGGCGAGGATGACGCCAAGGCCAACTGCGATTCCCTTGCCGCCATGGAAATTGAGGTAGGGCGAGAAGATGTGGCCCCACACCGCTGCCAGGCAGATGACGCCGAGCATCCAGTCGCCGGGGGCTCCGGGCGCCATGATGTTCGGCGGAAATCCATAGCCCACGCTCGCGATGAGCGGACGGGCGATGACAACGCAGATGGCGCCCTTAAGGCAGTCGAGCAGCAGCGTGAGCGCGGCCACCTTGGGGCCGGCCACGCGCAGCGCGTTGGTGGTGCCGATGTTGCCGGAGCCCGCCTTGCGAATGTCCGTGTGGTTGAACACGCGGCCCAAGATCAGGCCAAACGGAATCGCTCCGATAAAGAACGAGACCACGGCGCAGATGGCGGTCAGCAGAATCGGATTATGCATCCTTTTGCTCCTTCTTCCTAAAGAAGAGTCGAATGGGCGTGCCGGCAAAGTCGAAGGTCGAGCGCATGCGGTTCTCCACATAGCGCTGGTAGGTGTCGTTGACCAAGTCGCTGTGGTTGACGAAGAACGTGAACGTCGGCGGGTTGACGCCCGTCTGGGTCACGTAGTGCATGCGCAGGCGGCGCTTGCCGTCCACCACGGTATGACCGAACTCGCGCAGATCGGTGAGGAACGTGTTGAGGCGCGAGGTGCTAATCTTCTGCGAGCGCGTCTTTTCGGCGGCGTCGACCATCGCCCAGATCTTCTCGACGCTGCGGCCGGTGAGGGCAGAGATGCGCAGGTACTGGGCCCAGGGAGCCATGACGCCCAGACGGCGGTCGATGGTCTCCATGCAGGCCTCGCGCTTGCGGTCATCGTCGAGCAGGTCCCACTTGTTGAGCAGCACAACGATGGCGCATCCGCGCTCGATGGCAAGACCCATGACCTTCTGGTCCTGTTCGGTAACGCCAACGGAGGCGTCGACGACGAGCAGCGCCACGTCGGCGCGGTCGATGGCGCGCAGGCCGCGAACCATGGAGTAGTACTCGATGTTCTCGTACACGGTGCTCTTCTTACGGATGCCCGCGGTGTCGACCATTCGGTAGTGCTTGCCGTTGCGCTCCACGACGGTGTCGATGGCGTCGCGCGTCGTGCCGGCAATGTTGGACACGATAGAGCGGTCGGCGCCCAGGATGCGGTTGAACAGCGAGGACTTACCGGCGTTGGGGCGGCCGATGATGGCCACGTTCAGCGCATCGGGGAACTCATCGGCGACCTCGTCCTCTTCCTCGGGAAGCAGGGCCACGATGTCGTCGAGCAGGTCGCCCGTGCCGTGGCCGTGCAGGGCCGAGAGCGGCGTGGGCTCGCCGATACCGAGCGAATAGAACTCCCAGATGCTGTCGTTCTCTCGATCGGGGTTGTCGAGCTTGTTCACCAGCAGAAAGACCGGCTTGTCGCAGCGCTTGAGCATGCGAGCGACCGACTCGTCCTCCTCGGTGACGCCGGTGCGGCCGTCGACCACAAACAGGATGACGGCGGCTTCCTCGGCGGCGGCGAGGGCCTGGTCGCGAATGGACGTGGCGAAGACGTCATCGCTCTTGAGCGGTTCGATGCCGCCCGTGTCGACGATGGTGAACTCGCGGCCGTTCCAATCGGCCGTGTGGTACGAGCGGTCGCGCGTGACGCCGCGGGACTCATGGACGATGGCGTCCGAGGTCTGGGCCAGGCGGTTAACGAGCGTGGACTTGCCCACGTTGGGGCGTCCGACGACGGCGACGATAGGTTTCATCTGCACTCCTTTAATGGGTAGGGTCAGTGGAAGTGTTAGAGTCGGCAGGCACAATGCCAAGGATGTGCTCCAGGGTATCGAGCAGCTCATGCGGCATGGTCGACACCACATGAACCTCGGCGCCGCGACTGGTAAGGCTTGCGAGTAAATCGTCACGATGATACTCGTCAAGCGTCATGCCGTCAGCGTTGAACATGAGCTTAGGCACAAAGAGCATAACCCCCGACAGGTCTTGGGGCAGCTGCTCCAGAATGTCACACGCGACGATGAGGCCGGTCACGTCCACGTTGCCGCCAAAGTAGCGATTCTTGATGGCCGTGACGGTGCCGGCGAGCCCCTGCGGCGATTCCACGAAACGTGCCACGGTGTCGCGTGCGCTGGCGCCCGAGAGGCACAGCAGGTGCTGGCTGCGAGTGGCGATGGCCTCGCGGACGCGGGCCAGTCGTTCGGCATCGGCGGCGAGCACATCGTCCGTCTCGTCTAGGTATGAGCGGATCATGCCGATACCGTCGTAGTACTGCGGATAGCCGTCGTAAAAGTCCGCCTCGGGCGGATCGATGCCGGCGTCCAGGTAGAACTCGTCGCTCATCTGGAAGGTGTGGCGGCCAAAACGTTCGAAGGCGCGGTCCTGGTAGGGACGGATCATGGCAATGGTCTCGCGCGCGAGCTCGGGTTTGTCGCTGTAGGACCAGCTAAAGCGGTTTTGGTGCTTGGTAAAACCGAGCGGCACAATGCCCAGGCTTGTGATTTGCTCGTGCTCCTCGCAAAAGCGCAGGGTCTTTTCCAGCTCCTCGCCGTCGTTCATGCCGGGGCACAACACAATCTGCGCGTGGATCTCGATGCCGGCGGCCATGATGGCCTCGAGTACGTCCATGCCGCGCTGGGCGTTGCGGCCCATCATACGACGGCGGACGTCGGGGCTCACGGCATGGACCGACACGTTCATAGGGCTCATGTTGCGTTGGATGACGTTTTGCACGTCCTCGTCGGTGAGGTTCGTGAGCGTGACGAAGTTGCCCTGCAAAAAGCTCAGGCGGTAGTCGTCATCGCGAATATAGAGCGTTGAGCGGCCGCCCTTGGGGAGCATCGTCATAAAGCAGAACACGCAGGCGTTCACGCAGGTGCGCATGCCATCGAAGATGGGGCCATCGAACTCAAGGCCCCAGTCCTCTCCCGGGAAGCGGTCGAGCTCGACGGGGGTGACGCTGTTGTCGCGCGGGTCGAAAACCTCGAGGTCGACGGTATCATCGTCGGCCTCCCAGAGCCACACAATCATGTCGGTAAGCTGCTCACCGTTGACCGTGAGCACGCGCATGCCCGGCTCGATACCCACATCCCATGCGGGCGATTCGGGACGCACGTTCTTAACGAGCGCGCCCTCACCCGGCTCGGGGTCGCGGCTGCGCCCGTAATCGGCCACCTCGGCGGCGTATGCGGGTACGGTCTGGTCCATGGCTAGCGGCAAAGCTCCTTGATGCGCGCGACGGCGCGTTCGATGTGTTCTTGCGGTGTGGAAGCGCCGGCGGTGATACCGATGTGGCGCGCGCCGGCAAACCATGCGGCCTCGAGCTCGCTTGCCTCCTCGATATGATGCGTGTGCTCGCAGGCGTCTGCGCAGATCTGCGCCAGGCGGCGGGTGTTGCCGGAGTTTTTGCCGCCCACGACGACCATGCAGTCGCAGCGGTTGGCAAGTGCGGCGGCGGCCTGCTGGCGCTCGCTCGTGGCGGCGCAGATGGTGTTGATCACGCGCAGTTCCTGCACACGCGGGGTGATGGCAGCTACGACGTCGGCGAGGTTCTGTGCGGTCTGGGTAGTCTGTACAACGAGGCCCACCTTGCCCTTGAGCGGCAGCGCGTCCGCATCGGCGGCACAGCTTACGACCTGCGCATCATCGCCGGCGTGGCCCAGGATGCCCTCGACTTCGGGGTGGCCCGGCTCGCCCACGACCACCACGTGATAGCCCTCTCGTACCAGGCGTTCCGCCGCCATGTGGACCTTTTTCACGTAGGGGCAGGGGGCGTCGACCAC
>CAJMSO010000039.1 GCA_905216075.1 uncultured bacterium
AGATGTACTCGTGCGTGAGGTCGCAGGTCCACACGGTCGTTGCCGCGTCGCCTGCGCCCAGGTCGGCCGAGATCACGATCTCGGGCGCCTCGAAACGTCGTAGAGCCTCGTCCTCGTCAAAGGGAACAGTCAGACCGTCGCGACAGACAGGCATGCCCATCATGTCGATGGAAACGTCTTCCTGATTAAACTTAACGCCGCACTTGCCAAGCGCCATAGCAACACGGCCCCAGTTGCAGTCGTGGCCGGCGATGCAGGTCTTGACGAGCGGCGAGTTGGCAACGGCACGGGCGGCGATATCGGCCTCCTCGTCGTTCACGGCGCCGGTAACGTTGACCGTAACAAGCTTGGATGCGCCCTCACCATCGGCGGCGATATTGCGCGCCAGGCTCTCGCACACCTCGTGCACGGCAAATGCCAACTCGTCGAAGGCATCGGAGCCCTCGACGATAGGCTCGGCATCTGCGGCAGCGGCGCCGGAGGCAAGCATGATGCAGGTGTCGTTGGTCGAGGTGTCGGAATCGACCGTTACCTTGTTAAAGGTCTGCTTGACGGTCGAGAGCAGTAGGGCATGAAGTGCCGCAGGCTCGACGTGGGCATCGGTGGTGATAACTGCGATCATGGTGGCCATGTTGGGCATGATCATGCCCGAGCCCTTGCACATTCCGCCTACCGTATAGACATTGCCCGCATGACCCGCGGCCTCACTGACGTAGGACACGGCGTACTCCTTGGAGTGCGTGTCGGTCGTCATGATGGCGCGAGCGGCATCGGCGCCACCGTGGGCGGAGAGTGCCTCGTAGGCAGCAGGAATGGCGGTCTCAAACGTGTCGATCGGCAGAATCTGCCCGATCACACCCGTGGAGGCAACCAGGATCTGTTGGGGCTCGCAGCCGATGACCTGCGATGCGATGCTGCACGTCTCGCGCGCGCATGCAAGGCCTGTCTCACCCGTGGCGGCGTTGGCATTGCCAGAGTTGACCGAAACACCGGCGATAATGCCATAGCCCTTGTCCGCACCGCCCAGGTTGGCACGGCTCACCTGCACGGGCGCCGCGCAAAAGCGGTTGGTCGTAAACACGCCGGCGCCGGGACAGGGTTTATCAGGCACGACGAGCGCATAGTCCAAGCGCTCGGGATTCTTCCGGAATCCCGCATGGATGCCTGCGGCCTTAAAGCCAGCCGCTGCCGTAACGCCACCCTCGACGGCGCGTATCTTGATATCAATCAGGTCGGTATTCATCGTCCCTACGACTCCTTATATCAAATAAAAAAAGCGGGCATCGGCTGGCACGCCATACCGGTCGCAATTAGTAGACCAGCTTAAAAGTGGCGCCCAACTCGATACCCGACTACCAAATCGTTAACAATCGAATGTGCTACACCGGGCACGCCACTGTGAGCAAGCCTCGTCGCTCGTCAAAGCCAAAAACGATGTTGGCGCACTGGACCGCCTGGCCCGCAGCGCCCTTGCACAAATTGTCGATAGCGCCCGTCGCCACCAGCACGCCCGCACGCTTGTTGAGCGCAAGGCCGATCTGGGCAGCGTTGGTGCCGACGACCGAAGCCGTCTTGGGCTGCTGGCCGGCATCGAGCACGCGCACAAAGGTGCGACCGGCGTAAAACTTCTTGTAATGGTCGACGACATCCTCAAGAACCAGCGCGTCGAGAGCCTGCGGCGCGAGCGGCATCGTCACCGTGGAAAGCAGGCCGCGCTTGAGCGGTGCCAAGTGCGGGGTGAAGACGATGCGGTCGGCTAGGCCGAGTATCTGCTCGATCTCGGGCGTATGACGATGCTTGCCCACGCCATAGGCTTCCAGGTTCTCGTCCGCGCTGCAAAAGTGGGTGCGGGCGTTGCAGGACTTACCGGCGCCCGTCACGCCGCTAATGGCATCGACGATTACGGGACCGCTCTCGGCCACCCAGCCCGCACGCACGGCAGGAGCGGCTGCAAGGCTCGTTGCGGTGGGATAGCAGCCGGCGCAGGCGACCAACACGGGCTTTCCGGCGGCATGGCTGGAAGCAGCAGTCTCTAAGTCCTGACAGAACAGCTCGGGCAGGCCAAAAGCGCGGGTCTTGAGCAGCTCGGGGCTCGTGTGCTCGGCGGCATACCAGGCCTCAAAGGTGGCCGGATCGCTCAGGCGATAGTCGGCCGAGAGGTCAATGCAGGAGACTCCCGCGGCAAGCAACGCGGGCACCTGCGCCATGGCAGCCGTGTGCGGCACGGCAAGAAATACCGCATCGCAGCTCTTGAGCTCAGGGGCATCATGCGTGGTGAAAACCAGGTCGCTCACGCCAGCAAAGCTCGGATACACCGCGGACAGCGGCTGGCCGGCATCGGCGTTGGACGTAATGGCAACAAGTTCAAACTCGGGATGGCCGAGCACGAGGCGAATGAGCTCGGCTCCGGCATATCCAGCCGCACCGACGATTCCAACCTTCAAAGACATATCAGACTCCTTGTCTGCGATTTATGCACCGATGCGCATTTCGCAGCGGTCATTATGAAGTGGGTTGAAACTTTAGCACCAAAAGATACATGAATACGTAAATAGCTTGTATGTTCATGCATTGAAACATTCCCGACACATTCGCTTGAAGGAATTGACAAATGGAGCGGGCCCCGTATTGACCGGCGCTCCTAACGGCGCCGGGCAATACGGGGCCCGCCCATGCGAAAACCAAGTTGTTAGGATGAGCCAGCTGGCTAGAGCTCGACCGGCACCCATTCGTCGTGATTGCAGATAAATGCCTCGGGATCCTCGACGCTAAAGAAGACGAGCGCGGGGTCGTTAGGCCCCTCATAGTGCTCGCTCAAGCGCTCAAGATGCTTCCATCCGGCCTCGCGCATTTCGCTCGAAGCCCGATCTTCCAGCCCCGCACGCCCGCGCAGAATCAACCAACCATGGCCCGGCCACCAACTCGTGGCCTCAAAGCGCTGGTTTTGCAGCAGCTCTTGCCACACATCTTTGGTGCGCGCTGTTACAAACCACAGCTTGCCATCCTGGATCTGCGCAAACGAAAACGGACGCACATGAGGCTGTCCGTCAACGCTCGTCGCCAAATACCATGCCGGCACCGACGTCAGATACTCCAACACCGTATTCAATCCGTCCACGTTTCCTCCTGTACTAGCTAGTTTGGGAGCCCGGTTTGTGCGAGCTAGAGCTCCAGGCGCTCCTCGCTGCCGTCGATATCACAGAAGCGCGCGGCAATGTTGCGGACCGAGAAGAATGCAAGGCGGCCGTCGTTGGCGCTATCGTGTTGCTCGCCAATGCCCACCATGTGCCTAAAGCCCGCCTGGCGCACCTTGTCGCTCACGACTGCATCGTCCTCGAGCGCGGCCTCACCGGTTAACACGATCCAGCACTCCCCCGGCTTCCAGCCCGATACCTCAAACTTGGGATTCGCGCTCAACTCCGCCCACACGTCCTTGTCGCGCGACGTGCAAAACCACAGTTTGTCGTCATCGACCATGGCAAACGAAAACGGCCTCACGCGAGGCTGATGCCCGTCGGCTACATCGGTCGTGGCCAGATACCACGCCGGAATGCGCCTGAGATACGAACAGGCGAGCTCAAGCTGAGCCGTGCGGTCGTTGTCGGTCATAGGGACCCCTTTCTTGCGCTCGAATCGCGCCTAAACAAGTTGAAGGTTGATGACGATGACGCAGATGAGCAGCAACGCCGTCACCACCGCCGCCAACGCATCGCCGCGGCCAAACGTAAGTGCATGCAGACGCGTGCGTCCCTGTTCGCCGTGATAGCAACGCGCATCCATGGCGGCCGAAAGCGTCTCGGCATGACGGAACACGCCGGTGAACAGCGGAATCGCCACACTGCCGAGCATGCGCACACCGCCGAGCGGACCGCCCGTCACGCGCGCGCCGCGGCTTGCCTGTGCATCGGCCGTCTGTTTCATCTCGGTGGCAAATTGCGGCATAAACCGCAGCGCGATACCCATAATCATGCCGAGCTCGTGCGCCGGAAGCCCCACGCGCGCAAATGGTGCGAGTAGACGTTCAAAGCCCGCGGTGAGGTCGAGCGTCGGCGTGGTGAGTGTAATGGCGCTCATGCCGGCCATCATCAACGTCAGGCGGCACGGCACAAACGCCGCAGAACGCAGCGAGCCCTCGCTCACCTGCAAAAAGCCAAGCTGCCACAGGATGCGGCCACTCTGGTCGGAAAACAGGTTGAGCACCGCGACCACCACGACAATCGCCAGCAATGGTGCCATCGATGATAGGACCCGGCGCAACGGCACCCGGGCTGCGAGATAGACCAGCACGACAAACATTGCGACCGGAACCAGCCCGCCGAAGCTGCCAACGGTGAGCACGGTGATCAGAAATGCGAAACCTAGAAGCAACTTAGTGCGCGGATCCAGGCGATGCACCGCGCTATCCCCGGGATAGTAGCTGCCAAATGAGAACGCCTCCATCAGCAGCCCTCCTCTCGCGTGGGCGCCTTGGAACCAGCCTGACGCGGCACCCTCAAAAGCCCGTCCGCGCAGCCCAGCAGCAAGCCGGCCAGCTCGTCGGCCAGCGCCTCAACCGTATAAAGCCTGTCGCAGCGGAGCGGCACACCGGCTTTCGCGAGCGCCAGCGCCATGCGCTGGGCGGCGGGAACGCCCAGGCCGATCGACTTGAGCTCGTCCGCGTGCGCAAAAACCTGCGCGGGCGTTCCCTCGGCAAACACGGCGCCCTCGTTCATCACAACGATGCGGTCACAACAATTTGCCAGGTCATCCATACTGTGCGAAACCATGACAACAGTCAGGCCCTCGCGATGGAGTCGATCGATGAGCCCCAGGAAATCCCCGCGCGCAGCCGGATCGAGCCCCGCCATGGGCTCGTCGAGCACCAGCACCTCGGGCTCCATGGCGAGCACGCCGGCAAACGCCACGCGGCGCTGCTGGCCGCCCGAAAGCTCAAAGGGGCTCTTGTCGCCCATCGCAGCAAGGTCGAGGCCCACGCGCGCAAGCGATGATGCGACACGGCGTGCAACCTCGTCTTCTGGCAGGCCAAGGTTGCGCGGGCCAAACGCCACGTCCCGCGCCACGGTCTCGGCAAATAGCTGGCGCTCGGGATACTGAAACACCACGCCGACCTTGGCCTTAACCGCGGCGGCGTCTTTCTTGCTTGATAGGTCGAGCCCCAGCGCGCAAACGCTTCCCTCCTGCGGACGAATCAACCCGTTGAGATGCTGAACCAGCGTCGATTTACCCGAGCCGGTATGACCCGCCAATCCCAGAAACTCGCCGCGGCGCACCGTCAGCGAAACATCACGTAGCGCCCAGGGGCTGTTTGGATCGTTGCCCCAAAGAGCCTGTTTGCTCGATGCGTCCGCAGTGGTCGAGCGCTTGCGCCATCGACGGCGCTCGCGGGCGCTCAGCGAGTAACTATGCGAGAGGTGCGAAATCTCGATAACGAGCTCCGACGCGGCTATCCCGTCGGCCGCAGAGGATCCATTGTCAAGCACATGGGAATCGGATGCGGAAGGCTGCCCTGCGATGTCCGCCCCGCTCCGCTCGGCATAAGCCTGTGCAATCTCGGCGACCATATCTGCCTCGCGCACCTGCGCGCAAACGCGTACGCCCTTCGCACAAAGTGCCCTACCTAGGCAGCACGACGCCGGCATATCCAGGTTGAGCTGCGCAAGTTCGTCCGCCCGCGTCAAGATTTCCCCGGGCGTACCGAGCATGGCAACGCGGCCCGCTTGGAAGACAGCAACGCGATCGGCCTCAGCGGCCTCTTCCATAAAGTGCGTAATCATCACGATGGTCATGCCACGATTGTGCAACGCGTGGCAAGCCTTCATGAGGCCCTTGCGTCCACGCGGATCGAGCATCGAAGAAGCCTCGTCCAATATGAGCACGCGCGGTTCCATGGCGAGCACGCCGGCAAGCGCCACGCGCTGCTTTTGGCCGCCCGAAAGCGCATGGGTCTCATGGCGCTCAAAGCCTACCAGGCCCACGCCTTTCAGCGCCTCGCGTACGCGCTGCGCAATTTGCATCGATGGCACACCAAGGTTTTCGGGACCAAACGCAACATCATCTTCGACAAGCGTTGCCACCAGCTGATCATCGGGATTCTGGAATACCATGCCCGCAGTCGAACGAATGTCGTAGACCAGCTCGGGGTCGGACGCATCCATGCCGTTGACGCGTACCGTGCCCGCATCGGGCTGCAACAGTGCATTCAGATGCTTGGCAAACGTCGACTTGCCCGACCCATTGCCACCGAGGATGCAGAAAAACTCGCCATCCTCGATGTTCAGATCGACGCCGTCGAGTGCCGGCGCGGCACCGTCATAGCTAAAGGAAACGCCCCGACACTCAATCATGCGCGGCCTTTGACCTGGTCCTTCTTGGGCGTGATGAGATTAGAGACCGCCTTGTACACCGCGAGCGTCAACACCGAGTTGAGCACGGTCTTGATAAGGTTGAACGGCAGTACGGCAGGAATCATGAGCGGGGCGATCGCATCGACCGAGCCATACCAGAACCATACGCCAATGGTAAGGTTTGCGACCATAGACAACGCCGTAGCAGCAATAACGCCGAGCACCAGGCCAATCACGGCACCCTTATAGGTATGCATCTTCTGGTAGACAATAGCCGCGGGCAGAATGTAGCCCAGCGTGGCAACCAGGTTCATAAGCGCGCCGACCCAGTCACCCGTAGTGAGCGCATGGATAACGATCGCCATGGCTGCAACAGCGGTACCAGCACCGGGGCCATACGCAAATCCGCACACCATCGCCGGCACCAGCGACGGGTCATACGTCAAAAACGGCGCCGAAGGAAGGATGGGCAGCTGCACGTACATAAACAGGGCACCCAAGGCGCACATCAACGCCATGGTAACGAGCTGTTTGGTGCTCCACCTATTCGTGTTCTCAAAATGGATATGCTGCGACTGTTCAGACATAAGATCACCTGCCTCTTTCATCCGGACTCTAACCGTTGGTACTGGGATCTCACCAGTTCAGCCGGCATGCGAACCAACGCACGCACGGGTCGCGGACTCATCGGCTCGACGCAGATCCTCGCCTGCGCCACGGCACCCCTTTGGCACCGCCCGATTTACCGCCAGTGGGGAATTTCACCCCGCCCTGAAACAGCAATTGCAAGTGTAGCACGAGCAGGTATTCGCGCAAGTATGCCAAGGGTAATTTGTGGCGGGGATCAGTTGCCGCAACAACCACGTTCCCCACCCATCCCAAAGTAACGCGCTTTTCGCGGCAAAGCCGCGAAACAGCGACCGGGACATGTATCCCCATCAGCCACGATCTCCGCCCACGCCGACCTCAAGGCCGTAAACGCAGGGGATCCGGGGGCGTGACGGGGGTTTCTCTCCGGAACATTCCGCAGGACGCAAAGAGGCTCCGCAGCGCGAAGCGCGATGCGGAGCCTCTTTGCATGTCCGAGGACGTTCCGGAGAGAAGTCCCCGTCCCGCCCCCGGATTCCCGGTGGGAGTTCTAGACCTTGTCGGCCTTAGTACATACCGCCGCCCTGCTGACCAGCGGTAGCAGCAGCGATAGCGTCCTCAAGCTGAGTGTTTTTGGGCACATCGGAGACGGTGGCCTCGGTGATGAGGATCAGGCTGGCGACAGAAGCAGCGTTCTGCAGGGTGACGCGGCTGACCTTGACGGGGTCGAGGACGCCCATCTCGATCATGTCGCCCCACTCGCCGTTGGCAGAGTTGAGACCCTGGCCGGCAGGCAGTTCGGCAACCTTGTCGACCACGACAGCACCCTCAAAGCCAGCGTTCTTGGCGATGGTGGCGACCGGAGCAGTCAGAGCCTTCTTGACGATGTCGACGCCAATCTTCTCCTCGGGGTCATCGATCTCAACAGCGTCGAGCGCAGGAGCAGCGTCCATGAAGGCGACGCCGCCACCGGCGACGATGCCCTCCTCGACAGCAGCGCGGGTAGCCTGCAGGGCATCCTCGACGCGATGCTTGATCTCCTTGAGCTCGGACTCGGTAGCAGCGCCGACCTTGATGACGGCAACGCCACCGGAGAGCTTGGCCAGGCGCTCCTGGAGCTTCTCGCGGTCGAAGTCAGAGGTGGTGTTCTCCATCTCGCCCTTGATCTGAGCGATACGGGCGTCGATGGCCTCCTTGGAGCCAGCGCCACCGACAACGACGGTGTTGTCCTTGGAGATGGTGACGGACTTAGCGGTACCGAGCATATCGGCGGTGATGTCAGCGACCTTCACGCCCAGCTCGTCCAGAGCAGCCTGGCCACCGGTGAGGACAGCGATGTCCTCGAGGATGCGCTTGCGGCGATCGCCGTAGCCCGGGGCCTTAACGGCGCAGACGTTGAGGGCGCCACGGATCTTGTTGAGGACGAGGGTGGGCAGGGCCTCGCCATCGATGTCCTCAGCGATGATGAGCAGGCCACGGCCGGCGCGCTGGACAGCCTCGAGAACGGGCATGATGTCCTGGACGCTGGAGATCTTCTGGTCGGTGATGAGGATGTACGGATCCTTCATCACGGCCTCCATGCGGTCGTTGTCCGTGACGAAGTAAGCGGAGACGTAGCCCTTGTCGAACTGCATACCCTCGACGGTGTCGATGGTGATGTCGAACGTCTGGGAATCCTCGACGGTGATGACGCCGTCCTTGCCCACGACCTCCATGGCCTCGGCGATCTTCTCGCCGACCTCGGGGTCACCGGCAGAGATGGTACCGACGGAAGCGATCTGCTCCTTGGTCTCGACCGGCTTGGCCTGCTTCTTCATCTCGGCGACGGCGGCGTTAACGGCCTTGTCGATGCCGCGACGGATGGCCAGCGGGTTGGCACCAGCGGCGACGTTGCGCAGACCGTCGTTGACGATGGCCTGAGCGAGCAGGGTTGCGGTGGTGGTGCCGTCACCCACGGTGTCGTTGGTCTTGGTGGCGACCTCCTTCACCAGCTGGGCACCCATGTTCTCGATGTTGTCCTCGAGCTCGATCTCCTTGGCGACGGAAACGCCGTCGTTGGTGATGGTCGGGGCACCGAACGTGCGCTGCAGCGCAACGTAGCGGCCCTTGGGGCCCATGGTGACGGTAACGGCGTCGGCCAGGGTGTTGACGCCCTTGGCGAGCTTAGCGCGGGCATCGGTGTTGAACGTAATGTTCTTTGCCATAGTGGGTAATCCTCCAAAAGAAATGTGACTCGCGTCGCCGCTTCCGAGTCCTATGCAGCGACCGCGTTCAAAGACGAATCAGAGATTCTGACGAGACTAGGCCTCGACGACGGCGTAGATGTCGTCGGCGCGCATGAGCAGATACTTCTCGCCGTCGACCTTGACCTCGTTGCCACCGAACTTACCGTAGATGACAACGTCACCGACCTTGACGTCCATGGGGATGCGCTCACCCTTGTCGTTGACCTTGCCGGCGCCCACGGCAACGATGGTGCCGCGCTGCGGCTTCTCCTGAGCGTTGCTGGCGATGTACAGACCAGAAGCGGTCTTCTGCTCGGCCTCGTCGGGCTTGACCAGGACGCGATCTGCAAGCGGCTTCAAAGACGACATGCTTGTTTCCTCCTTTGTGGGCCGCGCGGTCATGCCGCGCGGGTTAACCCTTTTTGTTTGCGTACGCGTTGAATGGTACCCACGAATGGCGGGTTATACAACACGGAGTCAAAAAATCTTATTTTTTGGCACTTAGATTTTCTGAATGCCGGGGGATAACTTAGCGGTGGCTCCCGTGTGGCTCCGGAGGGGCGGGGCGTAAGGTTTCCTGCTCGGGCAGTCCTGCTCGCACGAAGGCCACATTAAGTGGCCTTCGGCTCGTGCGGAACTCGCGATAAACCTTATGCCCCGCCCCTCCGGAGCCACACGGGAGGCAGGTTAACTAATTCGAGCCCGGCATTCAGAAAAGTCAGTGCAGCAAAAAGGCGATGCGGATAGCGACATGGGCATGGTTTTTGTTGCGAGCACGGGTCCCCTGGGGAGCACCGTGCATTTTTGGGAGTTTTCAGCAGGCCGGGACAAATGCATACGCACCGGGCGCATCTAATTAGTCCCACGGTAGCCTTCGACCGGCGATTTGGGTCGGCAGACAGGCCTCGTCGAGACAAACAAGCATGCCTCGCGCCACGTCGGACCCCAAAATGACGTCGATCTCCGCAATGCTACCCGACTGCAGCGGCACCGGCAGAGCTCGCGGTGCTGAATACTCCGTTTTTTGCACGGCACGGGCGGGGGTACATCAGGATCAGGAAAAATATCCCAGCCTTTTTATGCAATCTGTAATGGGAAGTATGCAAAACACCAAGAGATAGCATTGCTGGTGTCCAAATTGAGCGCGCAGGGCAGCGGCGCGTCCGCCCTGCGCCCAAATCCAGCAGAGCGGGGACGCTCCTAACAAATCCTCACCGGCAAACAAACGCGGCTCGAGCGTTATCCCAAAATTGGCTGCCCGAGCCGCGCTTAACGGTACGGCATGAATACTTAGCGCTCGTAAATCAAGTTACCTGCCAGGTAGGTGGCCTGAACCTTGGTAGCCTGGAGCTCTTGTGGATCGACAGTGAGCGGGTTTTGGTCCAGGACTACAAGGTCGGCATACTTGCCGGGCTCCAAGCTGCCGAGGTTTTGCTCGTCGCCCGCTGCGTACGC
>CAJMSO010000040.1 GCA_905216075.1 uncultured bacterium
TGAAAAACTTCATGGACGATCAGGATTTCCTGCTGAGCACCAAGACCGGCGAGGAGCTGTTCCACAACTTTGCCGAGGGCATGCCTATCGTCGACTACCACTGCCACATTTCTCCCAAGGAGATCTGGGACGACAAGCGTTTTGAGAACATCACCGAGGTTTGGCTGGGCGGTGACCACTACAAGTGGCGCCTGATGCGTGCAAACGGCGTTGACGAGCGCTTCATTACCGGCGATGCCCCTGCTCGTGAGAAGTTCCAGAAGTGGGCCGAGACCCTGGGCCGTTGTGTGGGCAACCCCGTCTTTGAGTGGAGCCACCTGGAGCTTAAGCGTTACTTTGGCTACGAGGGCGTCCTTAACGGCAAAACCGCTCAGGAGGTCTGGGACCTTGCCAACGCCAAGCTCGCTGAGGCCAGCTTTACCTGCCGTAACCTGATCAAGCAGTCCAACGTCCGCATGATCTGCACTACCGACGACCCCGCCGACAGCTTTGAGTGGCACAAGAAGATTGCCGCCGACGACAGTTTTGACGTTCAGGTCGTTCCCGCCATGCGCCCCGATGCCGCGCTGCGTATCGAGCGTGGCCAGGAGTTCGCCGACTACTGCAAGCGCCTTTCCGAGGTTGCCGGCGTCGAGGTCAGCGACTTCGAGGGTATGAAGGCCGCCATCTCCAAGCGCTACGATGTCGCCCACGAGCTGGGCTGCCGCGCTTCCGACCACGCACTCGACTACGTTATGTACGTTCCGGCCACCGCTGACGAGATCGAGGCCATCTTTGCCAAGGGCCTTGCCGCCGAGCCGCTTACCGAGGACGAGGTCCTCAAGTACAAGACGGCCTTTATGCAGTTCGTCGCCGGCGAGTATGTCCGCCTTGGCTGGGCCATGCAGCTGCACTTTGGCTGCAAGCGTGACAACAACCGCGCTATGTTCGCCAAACTCGGTCCCGACACCGGCTACGATTGCATCTCAAACTACACGCCGTCCGACCAGCTGGCCGATTTCCTCAACTCCATCCAGGAGTCCACGGGTCTGCCCAAGACCATTCTGTACAGCCTGAACCCCATCGACAACACCATGATCGATACCGTGATGGGCTGCTTCCAGGAGGCTCCGACCGCAGGCAAGATCCAGAACGGTTCCGCCTGGTGGTTCAACGACAACGAGGTCGGTATGCGCGAGCAGCTCACGGCTCTGGCTAACGAGGGCGTGCTGGGCAACTTTGTGGGCATGCTTACCGATTCCCGCTCCTTCCTGTCCTACCCGCGTCACGAGTACTTCCGTCGCGTGCTGTGCGGCGTGATCGGCGAGTGGGTCGAGCAGGGCAAGTATCCGGCCGACATGGAGCTGCTGGGAGCCATCGTGCGCGACATCAGCTACAACAACGCGGTCCGCTACTTTGGCTTTGACCTGGATACCGTCGAGGCCTAAACCCGCATCGAATCACACCGAACTCGGGAGCGCCGTTGCCACACGCGGCGCCCCCGTTTTGCCTGCACGCTAACAGCAATCTAAGGAGAGACATCGATGGAGAACATCAGCTACGAGACGCTCGAGAAGATCGGCTACAAGGGCTACCTGCTGCCCAAGGACGCGCCCGAGAAGGTTCTGCAATTTGGCGAGGGCAATTTCCTGCGCGCCTTCGTCGACCGCTTCTTTGACATGGGCAACGAGGCAACCGGCTGGAACGGCAAGGTTGTCATGGTCCAGCCCATCAGCGGCGCCTTTGGCTTTGCCGATGGTATCAACGCCCAGGACGACCTGTACACCGTGTTGGTGCGCGGCAAGGAGAACGGCAACACGGTTGACGAGTCCCGTGTGATCAGCGCCTGCAGCCGCTGCATCAACCCGTACCGCGAGGACGACTACCGCGCCATGATGGAGGTCGCCGTCTCCGACGATTTGGAGATTATCGTCTCCAACACCACCGAGGCCGGTATCGCCTACGACCCGTCCTGCAAGGCCGACGACATGCCGCCCGCGAGCTTCCCCGCCAAGCTTGCCCAGGTGCTCCATGCCCGCTGGGCTGCCGGCAAGCAGGGCGTCATCGTGCTCGCCTGCGAGCTCATCGATCACAACGGCGAGGAGCTGCTGCGCATCATGAACCAGTACGTGAGCGACTGGGGCTGGGAGGACGAGTTCTCGCAGTGGATGGCCAACGACTGCACCGTCTGCACCACGCTTGTCGACACTATCGTCCCCGGCCGCATCCGCGACCCCAAGGAGGCCGCTGCCGTGGCCGAGCGCCTGGGCTACGAGGATCCCTTCCTGGCCGTGCGCGAGCCCTTCCAGATGTGGGGCATCCAGGGCGACGAGTCGCTTGCCGAGAAGCTCCCCTTCGTGAAGGCCGGCCTGCCGGGTGTCTTTGTTACCCCCGATGTCACCCCGTACAAGAAGCGCAAGGTTCGCATCCTCAATGGCGCCCACACCGCCTTCGTCCCGGGCTCCTGGGTTGCCGGCTTTGACATCGTGCGCGATTGCATGCACGACGAGACCGTCCGCGGCTTCATGAACACCATGCTCTACGACGAGGTCATCCCGACGCTTGCCGCCGACCTGGACGTCGAGGACTGCAAGGCCTTTGCTGCCGCCGTCGAGAACCGCTTCGACAACCCGTTTATCGACCACGCGCTGCTCTCCATTTGCCTCAACTCCACGGCCAAATGGCGTGCTCGCGACCTGCCCACGCTCAAGGACTATGTTGCCGAGACCGGCAACCTGCCCAAGTGCCTGGCGACGAGCCTCGCTACGCTCATCGCCTTCTATACTCAGGAGCTCGTTGCTCGCGAGGGCGATGGCCTGCACCTGCGCCGCGCCGACGGCACCGAGTACACCGCTCAGGACGATGCCTTCGTGCTCGATTTCTACGCCGCCCACGCCGGTGCAGACGATACCGAGCTGGTGCACGACGTGCTCACCAATGAGCAGATGTGGGGCGAGGACCTTACGCAGATCACCGGTCTCGAGGAGTTTGTCGTCAACGCGCTCACCGTCGTGCGTGTCGAGGGCGCCAAGCAGGCCTTCGCCAACGCTCAAGCGTAAATTCCCGGTGCGGGCGCCAGACGGCTTGCCCGCGCCTCGACTTCTGCTCAACCTGTAGGGTTAGGACCATTTGTAATGAACACTATCCAGATCAATCCGGCCGATAACGTGATCGTCGCGCTGTCGCCGCTTGCCAAGGGCACCGCCGTCGCGGTTCCCGGGGTGGGCGAGGTCGCTGCCGCGGAGGATATTCCGCAGGGCCACAAGATGGCCGTGCGTGCCATTGCGGCGGGGGAGAACGTTGTCAAGTACGGTCTTCCTATCGGCCATGTGACGGGCGACATCCAGCCCGGTCAGTGGCTTCATACGCATAACGTCAAGACCAACCTTTCGGGCGAGGTCGAGTACGTTTACAATCCGATGCATCCGGTCGTTGAGCCGGTTGAGCCCGAGACCTTTATGGGCTTCCGTCGCGCCGACGGCCGCGCCGCCACGCGCAACGAGCTGTGGATCATCCCCACGGTCGGCTGCGTCAACGAGGTCGCACGTGCCATGTGCGAGCAGGCTCAGGATCTGGTCGAGGGTTCGCTGGAGGGCGTCTATTACTTTCCGCATCCGTTTGGCTGCTCGCAGACCGGCGCCGACCATGCCCAGACCCGTCGCCTGCTGGTAGCGCTCTCGCGTCACGCAAACGCTGCGGGCGTGCTGTTCCTGTCGCTCGGCTGCGAGAACTGCACGCATCAGCAGGTGCTCGACGAGCTGGGCGAGTACGATCACGAGCGCGTTCGCTTCCTTACCTGCCAAGATGTTGCCGACGAGCAGGTCGAAGGCCACAAGATTCTGTCTGAGCTGGCCGACCTGGCCAAGCAGGCCAAGCGTGAGCCCATTCCGGCCTCCGAGCTGGTCATTGGCCTTAAGTGCGGTGGCTCTGACGGTCTTTCGGGCATTACCGCCAACCCCACGATCGGTCGCGTGAGCGATATGCTCGTCGCCCGCGGTGGCACGTCGGTGCTCACCGAGGTCCCCGAGATGTTTGGCGCCGAGAGCATTCTGCTCGATCGCTGCGAGGACGAGCAGGTGTTTAACGCCGCCTCCGACATGCTCAACGGCTTTAAGGATTACTTTATTAGCCATGGCGAGGTCGTCTACGAGAACCCGAGCCCCGGCAACAAGGATGGCGGCATCACCACACTCGAGGACAAGAGCTGCGGCTGCGTGCAAAAGGGCGGGTCTGCCCCCATCGTCGACGTGCTGCCGTACGCCGGTCAGGCTACCAAGCATGGTCTGAACATGTTGTGCGGTCCGGGCAACGACATGGTATCCACCACGGCCCTGACGGCTGCCGGCTGCCACGTGATCCTGTTCTCGACCGGCCGCGGCACGCCGTTTGGTGCGCCGGCGCCTACGCTCAAGGTGTTCACCAACCAGCGCCTGTGCGACCACAAGGCCAACTGGATGGACTTTAACGCCGGTGTGGTGGCTACGGGCGAGCGTACGCTCGATGAGGCTGCCGGCGATCTGTATCAGCTGGTGCTGGACACGGCGAGCGGCAAGCTTACCAGCGCCGAGCGTCGCGGCTGTCACGAGATCAGCATCTGGAAGGACGGAGTCTGCCTGTAGCGATGACACGTTGAGCGCGTGATTGAATAAGCTGCTGCAAAGACTGGGCGACCCCGCCGAGGACAATCTCGGCGGGGTCGTTTTTCGTTTCTCGTTGCGTTGTCGTGCACGGCTTTTTTGGGAAGGGTGCCCGGCACCTCCCTCATCTCCAGAGAACAATGAACGTTCACCTAGTTGTTGCGTGGTGCTGAATCGACTTGATAATCAAAAATGCAGGGATTTTTTCATTTTCAGGCCCGTTCAACGGCAAAAAACGACCGTTCAAGGATAATATACAAGTGAACGTTCACCTATCATAAGCAATCGCGCATAATCTAGCTAAACGTTCACCCTGAACGGCATGCAGACAGACGTCGGTATGGACTCCAATGTCTTGTTCCAAGACAATCGAGAAAAGAGAGGGAGCTCGATGACTAACAAGATCGGTAAAAAGCGCAAGATCACATTCTGGACGCGCTTGGGCTTTGGTATGGGCGGCATGCTCAACTCCGGTGCCCTGACCTTTACGCACAGCTACATGGTGCTGTTCCTGTCCACGGAGTGCGGCCTGTCCGCAGGCGAGGCTGCGCTGATCAGCTCGTTCGCCATCTATCTCAACGCCATTCTGTGCCCGCTTATGGGCTTTGTGGCCGATAACTTCTACGCTACCAAGATCGGCCGTATCTTTGGCCGCCGCCGTTTCTGGATCTTGCTGGCAATCCCGATGATGGTCGCCGAGCCGCTCATCTTTGTGGCTACGCCGTTCGGTTTCCCGTACTACTTTGTGCTGTACCTGATCTACAACGTCGCGTATACGTTCTGCACCGCCAACCTGTCGCCGCTTACCATCGAGATGACCGACGACTTCAAGGAGCGTACGTACCTCACCGGCTACAAGCACCTCTTTGGTAACGCCGCCGGCTTCCTGATGGCAGCACTCGTCGGCTTTGGCTTTGGCACCTTCGGCGAGACCAACCCGTTCAGCTACTTCATCATCGCTACGGTCAACGCTTCGGTCATGGCAATCTCGCTGCTGTGCGTGTACCTGTCCACGTGGGAGCACACCCCCGAGGAGGTGGCTCAGGAGAAGATCGAGAGCGTCGGCGAGGGTATCAAGAAGTTCTTCATCGACGTTGTCTCTACCTTCCGCAACAAGTCCTTCCGCAAGGTCCTGTATGCACAGGTCTCCACGAAGCTCGCTGCTGCCTGCTGGTCTGCCTGCCTGTCCTTCTTCATCGTCTACTGCCTGCAGATTCCTAAGTCCTATGAGTCCGTGATGGAGATGCCCGGCAAGGTCGTCGCTATCGTCTGCACCGCCATCTGGGTTGCCCTCATGGCCAAGAAGGGCTTCCACAAGTCTTGGTACCTGGCCAACGTCGGTTGCGCTGCGTGCATCATCGCCTACAACTACTTCGCCTTTGGTCAGATTAACGGCACCTCCACGGTCGCCATCGCTATGATCGCCTACCCCATCATCTTCGCTATCTGGAAGTTCTTCTACGTTGGCTTTCAGTATCTGCCCAATGTTCTGCTCAACTACATCCCCGATGTCGATGAGCTCATCACCCTGCGTCGTCGCGAGGGCATCTACAGCTCCGCTCAGCAGCTCTGCCAGCAGATTGCTCAGGCTATCGCTGTAAACGCCTGGGCTATCGTCCTCGCTGCCTCCGGCTTCATTCAGACCGCCGGTAACAGCGACGCCGTGACCCAGCCCGCCACCGTGCCTCTGTACATCTGCGGCTACATGCTCATTGGCTGCGCCGGCTTCTTCCTGCTCGCGGCTGTCCTTGCCCGCGGCATCAAGATCGACAAGGAGCAGTGCGACATCCTCTGCGACGAGATCAAGCGCGTCAAGGAGGGCGGCAAGATGGCCGACGTCCAGCCCGAGGTCAAGGCTCTTTGCGAGGAGCTCTCCGGCTTCAAGTACGAGGACTGCTTCGCTCACAACAATGTTGGCTTCCAGGACGGCAGCGTAATTCCCGCCGAGTAGGGCAGGCGCATCGTCCAAACCACAGGGCCGTGCCACCGGAGATCCACCGGCGGGTGCGGCCCTTTTTTAAAAACGAGTAGTATGAACTTCTGATTACATTTGAGGGAGAGACCCATGGAGACGAACGTTATCTGGCGCAACGCCCGCGCGGCCGTTATTGAGCTCGACGACGGTGGCTACTTTACCTGTGCCGATACGTGGGAGATCTTTGTCAACGATGAGCCCGTCGGTACCACGAATACGGTCGAGACCTATGTTGACGGCCTGGTTCCCGGCAAGCGCAACCTGATCCGCTTTGTCTGCGGCGAGCGCGAGCTGAGCGTGGGCGTCACCACGCCCGCGGAGCCCTTTACCATCAACGTTCGCGACTGCGGCGCCAAAGGCGATGCCGAGCACGATGACACCACCAATATCCAGGCTGCCATCATGGCTTGTCCCAAGGGCGGGCGCGTGCTGATTCCCGCTGGCAACTACCGCATCAAGTCCCTCTTCCTTAAGAGCAATATCAACATCGAGCTCGCCGAGGGCGCGGTGCTGCTGGCCCGTCACGACCGCGCGGCGCTTGCCTACATTCCGGGCACGGTCACGGGTGACAAGGGCACCGGGTATGCCGGCACCGATATGCTGCCCCTGGGCCGCTGGGAGGGCGAGAGCTTTTCGACCTATTGCTCGACCTTTACGGGTCTGAGCGTGCACGACGTGTGCATCTATGGCCGCGGCGCCATCGACGGCCAGACCGATTTTGCCGAGGATAACTGGTGGAACAAGGACTTTAAGAATATCTTCCGCCCCGAGGAGGGCCGCGAGATCGCCCGCCCGCGCATGATCTTCCTGTCCGAGTGCCAAAACGTGAGCCTTGCCGGCTTTACCGTCCGCAACAGCCCAGCATGGAACATCCATCCCGTTCTGTGCGAACACGTCGATGCCCTGTGCCTGTCCATCGAGGGTCCCAAGAACTCCCACAACACCGACGGCTTCGATCCCGAGAGCTGTGGCTTTGTTCGCATCCTAGGTTGCCAGTTCTCGGTGGGCGACGACTGCATCGCCATCAAGAGCGGCAAACTGGGCATTGAGCCCGAGCTTCGTCCCGCCACGCATGACGTGTTGATCGCTCACTGCTACATGCACGACGGTCATGGCGCCGTGGTGTTGGGGTCCGAGGCTGCCGGCGGCATCAAGGACCTCACCGTGAGCAAGTGCCTCTTTGAGCGCACCGACCGCGGCCTGCGCGTTAAGACTCGTCGCGGTCGCGGCAAGGACGCCGTCAACGAGGGCATCACCTTTGAGCACATTCGCATGGACGAGGTGCTCACGCCTTTCGTGGTCAATTCGTTCTACTTCTGCGATAAGGACGGCAAGACCGACTATGTCCAGAGCCGCGACGCGGTGCCCGTCGACGACCGTACGCCCGGCTTTGGCGCCACGACGTTCCGCGACATCGAGGCCACCAACTGCCACGCGGCCGCGGCCTATATCACGGGACTGCCCGAGAGCAAGGTGACGCGCCTGACGTTCCAGGATGTCCATGTGACCTTTGCCGCCGATGCCGAGCCCTTTGTGCCAGCCATGGCCTGTGGCGTGGAGCCGATGGTGCGCCAGGGCATCATCGCGCAGAACGTGAAAGTCCTCGACCTGCAAAATGTGGTGATCGAGGGTCAGGATGGCGATGAGCTGCAGCTCGAGAACGTCGATAAGATTGTCCGTTCCTAGCTGGAATTGATGACCGGGGCCGCATTGCCGAAAAAATCGGCTATGCGGCCCTTGTGCCATGCGGCCGCGCTACGCATCATAACGAGAAGGTATACATGCTCAATAAAACGATTTGTGTCGGGGTCGATGGCTCGGATGCCGCGATCTCGTCCTATATTTTTGCTCCCACCGAGGATGCTTATGCCCTGGAACCCCGACCTGCAGTTTTGATTGTGCCGGGTGGGGGCTACGATCATATTTCGCCTCGCGAGGGCGAGCCGGTGGCGCTACGCTTACTTGCGATGGGGTATCAGGCTTTTGTTCTGGACTACTCGGTTGCGCCCGCCACCTATCCGCTTGCATTGCAAGAACTTGCGCGGGCGGTCGATACCGTGCGAAGTCATGCGACGGAGTTGTGCGTCGATCCCAATCGAATTACGGTCATGGGTTTTTCGGCGGGTGGACACCTGGTTGGCTTGCTCGGGGCGCTTTGGGACAAACCTTGGCTTGCAGAGTCGATCGCGACATCGCCTGAGTCGATTCGGCCTGACGCACTTTGCTTGTGCTATCCGGTCGTAAGCTCGGGGACCTATGCTCATCGTGGTTCGTTTGAACACCTAACGGGTGCCGATGACGCTTTGGCTCAAAAGTTGTCAATCGAGAATATGGTGGGCGAGGGCTTCCCTCGTACGTTCTTGTGGCATACCGCCGATGATGCATCGGTGTCAGTTCAAAATAGCCTCCTTCTTGCGCAGGCTCTTGCCGACCACGGGATTGGCTTTAGCCTACATGTCTTTCCGCATGGAAAGCATGGGGCATCGCTCGCTTCGGCCTTAACGGCATTTAAGGGCTGCGCCGAGCATATTCAGCCACAGGTTCAGGGCTGGCCTGAGCAGTTCGCTGCCTGGGAGCGTGATGGACGATGAGCGAAAGCATCTATACACTGCGCGTTTCGAGGGCTGCGGCAGGAGCATATCCAACGATTTCCGATGCCTTGGCGGCAGCCGATCAACTCTATCCGGATGCCGAGCAACCGGTGACAATCCATATCGAGCCGGGTGAGTACCGCGAACGGGTCGAGATTCATCGACCGTATGTGACGCTGGTGGGCGAGACGGCTGACAGCGTGCGTATCGTGGGCAGTCTGGGCGCCAAGATGCCCTCGGGGGACGGATCGGGCATTGACGGAAAGCTCGGCACCTTTAGGACCTATACCGTTTTGGTCGATGCCGACGACGTGCGGCTCGAGAACCTCACAATCGTCAACGATGCCGGCGACGGTCGCGAGGTGGGGCAGGCGATTGCCCTGTACGCCGACGGCGACCGTTTGGTGGTCGACGCCTGTTGCATTACGGGGCGCCAGGACACGCTGTTTTTGGGCCCGTTGCCCCCGCGCGAAGTCAAACCGGGCGGATTCATTGGGCCCAAGCAGTTTGCGCCGCGTCGGGTGGGCCGTCAGTATTTTCGACGCTGCCGGATTGAGGGCGACGTCGACTTTATCTTTGGCGGCGCGTGTGCCTATTTTGAGGGGTGCGAGATCCGCTCGCTCAACCGCAATATGGACGTGAACGGTTACGTGACGGCGGCATCGACGCCCGAGGGAGAGCCATATGGCTTCGTGTTCCACGGCTGCTCGTTTACAGCCGCGCAAGACGTGGCACCGGATTCGGTCTATTTGGGTCGTCCTTGGCGTGAGTGGGCCCAGACCGTGCTGATCGATTGCTGGCTGGGACAGCATATCAAGCGCGAAGGTTGGTGGGATTGGGCTAAGCCGGCGGCGCACGAGAGGGCGCACTACGCTGGTGCAAGCCTACATGGCCCGGCGAGTGATGCCGAAAACTGGGTGCCATGGGCGCACGAGCTCGATGCGACAGCCACTACCCGATACGCCCGCGAACAGGTGCTTTCCGGTGCGGACGGCTGGGACCCCGAAGGTGGCCCGGGCGACGCTGCGGAGACCGACAGTCTTTCCGATAACGGTCGCACGGTGCATATCGACACCTATTACGAAGACGAACTGGCGTTTCGTGAGCGCCTTAAGCGTGAGGGCCGCTCCGCCGCATTTAAGGGCACGACGCCCGAAGACTTTGAGGCATGGCAGATTGCGACGAGGGTTCGGCTGTTTGACCTGTTGGGCCTATCGATTATGGATCGCGTGTCGATTGAGGCGCGCGAGCTCGATCGGGTGCAGATTGCCGGCGGTATCGTGCTCATCATCATCGGCCTCAGGGCGTTTTTATCATAAGCGGGGTGCGCTGCGGCCTGGAGCGAAGGCGTGCTGGGCGACAAGCGCGTGTTGCATGAGCACTTTTAATGCATGAGCGTCCTTATAGCGCAGTCGTCCTTATT
>CAJMSO010000041.1 GCA_905216075.1 uncultured bacterium
GCGGGAACTGCTCGTAGACGCGCTCCAGGCCCGGAGCCACCGTGGACTTGGGCTGTGTGTAGGCGCCCATCTCCAGGTTCTCCTCAACCGTCATCTGCAAAAAGGCGCGACGGCCCTCGGGGACCTGAGCCAGGCCCTTGCCCACCAGCTTGTCAGCCGGCGCATGGGTAATGTCTTCGCCCATAAACTTGATGGAGCCGGTCTTGGAGCGCAGCAGGCCCGAGATGGTCTTAAGCGTCGTGGACTTGCCGGCGCCGTTAGCGCCAATCAGGGCCACGATCTCGCCCTCGTTAACGTTAAAGGAGATGTCCTTGATGGCGTGGATGGCGCCGTACCAGACGTTGATGTTGTAGACGGAAAGCATCGGCTCTGCCATTTAGTTCTCCCCCTTATCCTGCTTGCCCAGATACGCCTCGATAACGGCATCGTTGTTCTGGATCTCCTCTGCCGTGCCCTTGGCGATGACCTTACCAAAGTTGAGCACGCAGATACCCTCGCAGATGTTCATAACGAGCGACATATCATGCTCGATAAGCATGATGGCAATGCCAAAGGTGTCGCGAATCTTGACGATGTTCTCCATGAGCTCCGCGGTCTCGGACGGATTCATGCCGGCGGCGGGCTCGTCGAGCAGCAGCAGTTTGGGGTTGGTGGCAAGCGCGCGGACGATCTCCAGACGACGCTGAGCACCGTAAGGCAGCGATCCGGCCTGTTCGTTTGCCAGGTGCTCCATATCAAAGATGGACAGCAGCTCCATGGCGCGCTCGTGGGCGGCCTTCTCGTGCTTCCAATACGTCGGCAGGCGCAGCACGCCCTCAAAGCCGGAGTAACGCTCCTGGTTGTGCAGACCGACCTTGACGTTGTCCTCCACCGTCATGGTGTTGAACAGACGAATGTTCTGGAAGGTACGGGCAATACCCATGCGGTTGACCTGGTAGACCGACTTGCCCGAGGTGTCCTCGCCGTCGAGCAGGATGGTGCCATGCGTGGGCTGGTACACCTTGGTGAGCAGGTTGAAGACCGTGGTCTTACCGGCACCGTTGGGGCCGATGAGGCCGGCGATCTCGGTCTTGCCGATAGTTAGGCTAAAGTCGTCGACTGCCTTAAGGCCACCGAACTCAATGCCCAGGTGGATGCACTCGAGTGCCGGGCGCTCGCCCAGGTCGCGGTCGGGAACGATGGCGCCAGAAGGATACGGGACCATCTTGCCCTTCTTGAACTCAAATTTACTGGGCATCGGCTGCCACCTCCTTCTTGGAAGCAAAGCGGTCCTTGACGCGACCGAAGAACGCCTTGAGCTGCGGGTTGTTGGTAAAAATCATGACCAGGATCAGCACGATGGCGTAGATGAGCATGCGGTAGTCCGAGAACTGACGAAGCAGCTCGGGAAGCACCGTGAGCAACGCCGCCGCGATGACGGAGCCGCGCATATTGCCCAGACCACCCAAGACCACGAACACCAGGATGAGGATGGACGTGTTGAAGTCGAACTTGGTGGCGGAAAGCTGCGAGAAGTTACCGCCGAAGAGAGCTCCGGCAGCACCGGCGAGGGCAGCGGAAACCACGAAGGCGATCATGCGGTACTCGGTGACGGAGATGCCTACGGACTCGGCTGCAATCTTGTTATCGCGCACGGCCATAATGGCACGGCCGGTACGGCTGCGAACCAGGTTGAGCACGATCACGAGCGCGACCATGACCAGGATGGCACCGGCGAGGAAGGTCGAGTACGTCGACACGCCCGAGGCGCCCTGGGCGCCCTTGATGATGGCGGTGCCGTCCTCGAGCAGGTGCAGGTCGTCGATCGTAGAGTTGCCCGTGATGTTAAAGATCACGTGCAGGCCGCGGGAGTCGACACCCACAATGAGACAAGTGACAATCTCTTTGATGATCTCGCCAAAAGCCAGGGTCACGATGGCCAGATAGTCGCCGCTCAGGCGCAGGACCGGGATGCCAATCAAGAAGCCCAAGATGGCAGCGGCGATAGCGCCGACCACGATGCTGATGATCAGGCGCACCGGATCGGAGGGAACGGCGCTCTCGAGGGCGACCGCGGTGACGATGCCCGTATAGGCGCCGACGCTCATAAAGCCCGCGTGGCCCAGCGACAGGTCGCCCGCGATGCCGACGACGAGGTTGAGGGAGATGGCCATGACGATATAGGCCGTGATGGGAACCAGCTGACCGGCGATCATGCGCGGAATCATGTGGTTCGACTGCATAAAGAACACGACGGCGAAGGCCACGATGCACATGGCGTACGTGACAAAGTCGTGACGCGTCTGCTTGTCTTTAAGAAACTTCATAACGCTCACCTACACCTTCTCGGGGACGTACTTGCCCAAGAGGCCGGCAGGCTTGACGAGCAGGACGATGATCAAAACACCAAAGACGATGGAGTTGGCAAGGCTCGTGGAAATGTAAGCCTGTGCCATCGCCTCGATGATGCCGATGAGAATGCCACCGACAAAGGCACCGGGGATGGAGCCGATGCCGCCGAAGACGGCGGCGTCGAAGGCCTTGATGCCAGGCATGGCACCCGTCGTGGGCTGCAGCACCGGCGAGTAGGAGCACAGCAGCACGCCGGCGATGGCGGCAAGGGCAGAGCCGATGGCAAACGTCATCGAGATGGTGCGGTTGACGTTGATGCCCATGAGCTGAGCGGCGGCCTTGTCCTCGGACACGGCGCGCATGGCCTTGCCCATCTTGGTCTTACCTGTAAAGAACATCAGGCCGGCCATGATAACCAGGCAGGCGACGATGGTGACGAGCGAGACGGCGCTTACGTTGAACTTGGCTAAGAACTCCGGCACCTGGAAGGTGACGAGCGAAGTGAAGTTCTTGGGCGTGGCGCCCCACAGAAGCTGCGCGGCGTTCTGCAGGAAGTAAGACACGCCGATAGCCGTGATCAGAACGGCCAGCGGGCCCGCCTGACGCAGCGGCTTGTATGCCAGACCCTCGATGAGAACACCGAGAACGGTACAGACCACACAAGAGAGAACTACAGATGCCCAGCCCGGGAGGCCGAGATACGACGTGGCACAGAACGAGACATAGGCACCGACCATGATGACGTCGCCGTGAGCGAAGTTGAGCATCTTGGCGATACCGTAGACCATGGTGTAGCCCAACGCGATGATGGCGTAGACGCTGCCCATGGACAGGCCGTTGACCAGGTATTGGATAAAGACCGTCATGTTCCACATCCCCCTTTCGAATAGGTTTCCAGTTGATGTATGAAACAGGGACGTTACATCGTCCCTAGATACCAAGCAAGCAGGGAAGGCCAAAACCTCCCCTGCTTGGGATCAAAACCGCTCTATGTAAGGCGGCCTATTAGGCCTGTACGTACTTGCCGTCGGTGATGACGTACGCCGTGGGCTCCTTCTGGACCTGACCCTTATCGTTCCAGGTGAGCTTGCCGGTCAGACCGTCAACGGTAATCTTGCGCATAGCCTCGGGAAGCTTCTCGGCAACCTCGGTGGGGTCGGCGTCGACACCCAGGCCGGCCTCCTTGAGAGCCTCGACCACAGCATGCACGCCGTCGTAGGCGTCGGCGGCAAACTGGTCGGGGGTATCGCCGTACTTATCTTTGTAAGCGTTGACGAAGTCGGCGTTCTTCTCGTCGTCGGCGGAGAACGGGGTCATGAGCAGCAGACCCTCGGCAAGAGAGGTATCGAAGCCCTCAACGCCCAGGATACCGTCCATGCCGTCGCAGCCCATCATCTTGACGTCGTAGCCCATGTCCTTGGCGTTCTTGAGCAGGACGGACGCCGGTGTGTAGTAGATCGGCGCAAAGATCATGGTGGCGCCGGCCTGCTTGGCCTTGGTCAGCTGGTTGGTAAAGCTCGTGGCGGAGTCGTCCTTAAAGGTCTCCTCGTCAACAATCTCGAGCTTGGACTCAGCGGCCTGGGCCTTAAAGGAATCTGCGATGCCCGAAGAATAGGCGTCGCCGGAGTTATAGAACAGCACGAACTTCTCGTCCGCATACTTCTGCGCCAGGAACTTGGCAGCGTTGACACCCTGGTTGGGGTCGGTGAAGCAAACCTGGAAGACGCAATCCTTGCCCTTGGTAACGTCCTCGGAGGACGCGGACGGGGTGATCATGAACGTCTTGGGGTCGTTACCACACTCTGCGGCAACGGCAACCGACGCACCCGTGGTAGTCGGGCCGACGAGGGCCTGCATGCCCCAGTCGAGCAGGGTGTTGAAGGCGTTGACGGCCTTCTCGCCATCGGCCTGGTCATCCTCGGCCTTGCTGGCAAGCGGCAGCTCCTTGGTCGAAAAATCCTTGCAGCCAAGCTCGACACCCTGGGTAACGGACTTGCCGTAGGACGCGTTGGCGCCGGTCAGCGGGCCGATGGTGCCGATCTTAAACGAAGCGTCGCCCGACGCGGAACCGCTGTCGCCGCCGTTGGAGGAGCAGCCAGCTAGAATGGACATCGCCCCCAGACCTGCTGCGCTCGCGATAACGCTCCTGCGATTCATAACAGGGTTCAATGACTTACCGGTGAGGCTCGACATGCGGCTCTCCTCTCAAATCTCGTCGGGTTTCGGTTACCCGACAGGCCATCCTTCGCCGTGTTCGGCGTTCGCAAAATACTAGACGCTTTAGTTAAGGAAAGTGGCGATTATTTCAACTTTTCTTTGGATTTGTTCATTTATCCATAATTCTGCGTATTTCTATTACTTTATGCAGTAAAGCCACTTTATTGTGTGAAAGTAATGTTTCCGTTCTGTTACGGGCGTCCCTGCCCTGAATAAAACGGCCTCACTGGTCGCGCTTTATGCGCACTTAGGCGGCGATGTACTTGCCGTCCTGGATCACATAGGCTGTGGCGGGCTTTTCGACCTGGCCCTCGTCATTCCACGTCAGCTCGCCTGTCAGGCCCTCGATCTTGATCTTGCGCATGACCTTGGCAAGGTCGCCGGCAATGTCGGCACCGTCGGCCGAAATGTCAATCCCCGCCCTATCGATAGCCTCGGCGATGGCGTGGACGCAATCGTAAGCGTCGGCGGCAAACTGGTTGGGCGTCTCGTCGTAGGCATCCTTATAGGCCTTGACGAAGTCGGCATTCTTCTCATCGTCAGCCGAAAACGGGGTCATGAGCAGTACGCCCTCGGCAAGAGAGGTATCGAAGCCTTCCACAGAGAGCAGGCCGTCCATGCCGTCGGTACCCATGAGGGTCATGCCGTAGCCCATGTCCTTGGCGTTCTTGAGCAAAACGGACGCCGGCGTGTAGTAGATCGGCGCAAAGATGAGCGTGGCGCCGGCCTCCTTGGCCTTGGTGAGCTGGTTGGTAAAGCTCGTGGAAGAGTCGTCCTTAAAGGTCTCGGTATCGACGATGTCGAGCTTGGACGCCTTGGCCTGCTCGGCAAAAGCGTCGGCAACGCCCGAGCTATACGTATCGCCAGAGTTGTAGAACAGGGCGATCTTGGCATCCGCGTACTTCTCGGCCAAGAACTTCGCGGCGCTGGCGCCCATGGTGGGATCGGTGAAGCAAACCTGGAAAACCGTGGTCTTGTCCTTGGTAACGTCGAGCGACGAGGCCGAAGGCGTGACCATGAGCATATCGTCGGCGATCTCGCCCGAGACGGCGACGGCGGCACCGGTGGTGACGGGGCCGACGAGCGCCTGCATGCCCCAGTCGCACAAGGTATTGAAGGCGTTGATGGCCTTCTCGCCGTCAGCGACGTCATCCTCAGACTTAAGCGAGAGTTTGAGGTCCTTGGTCGAAAAATCCTTGGCGGCGAGCTTGGCACCCTTCTCGGCCGAAACGCCATAGGTTGCCGCGGCGCCGGTCAGAGGGCCGATGACACCGATCTTGAAGGTCTTGCCGTCATCGGCGGAGCCGCCGTCCGAGCCACCCGACGAGCAACCAGCGAGTGCGACGGTACTGCCGAGCGCCGCGGCGCCGGCGAGAAAGTTCCTACGGCTGAGCGTGCTGTTGATGTTGAACATGGTGTCCCCCTTTTCGCTGGCCGCAGTGCGGCCGTCTTGCGGTACGGGGCAAACCTTATGGCGCAAACGTTGACAGTTTGTTACGGAGTTTCGTTTGTAGCGAGCATGTTTCCAATGTTTCCGCAGCGTTTCGGGGGTGCCGTTTTGTGCGACTCCTGTTGCCTGGCGAGCACGCGCCCTCTGTTCACGCTAGAATGCACTCAACCTTTAAGTGGTTAATCCATCCATAAGATGCACGAAGGAGCTATCTATGAGCGAACCCCTGCGCACCGTGAACGTCGGTCTGATCGGTCTGGGAACCGTCGGCGGCGGCGTGGCCCGTCTGATCAAGAGCCACCACGATGAGTACCTGGCAGCCTACGGCATCGACCTTAAGCTGACCCGCGCCTGCGCGCTTGCTTGGGAGCAGGCCGAGGCGGCAGGCATTGAGCGCGAGGCCTTTACGAGTGACTGGCACGACGTCGTCACAGACCCCGCCGTCGACATCGTCGTCGAGCTCATCGGCGGCGAACATCCCGCAACCGAGATCTTCACCACTGCCTTTGAGCACGGCAAGCACGTCGTCTCTGCCAACAAGGCCCTGCTGGGCCGTCATGTCGAGACGCTCGCCGAGAAGGCGCGCGCGTGCGGCGTGCAGATTAAGTGCGAGGCCAGCTGCGGCGGTGGCATCCCCATTGTCAGCACGCTCGAGCACGACCTGGTGGGCAACAAGATCCTGACCATCGCCGGTATCCTTAACGGCACCACCAACTACATCCTGTCGCGCATGGACGCCGAGGGCGCCGATTACGCTGACGTGCTCGCCGACGCCCAGGCAAAGGGCTATGCCGAGGCCGACCCGTCCGCCGACGTCGACGGCTTCGACGCCGCCAGCAAGACGGCGATCCTCGCTTCCATCGGCTTTGGCACCCGTGTGACCACCGACGATGTCTACCAGCAGGGTATCCGTACCATCGGCGCCGAGGACATTGCCCAGGCCCGCGAGCTCGGCTACACCATCAAGCTGCTGGGCATCGCACGCAACACCGACGCCGGCGTCGACGTCCGCGTGCACCCCACGCTGATCCCCGCCGACCACATGCTTGCCAAGGTCAACGGCGCCATGAACGCTGTCTACGTGGTGGGCGACGCCGTGGGCGAGACCATGTTCTACGGTGCCGGCGCAGGCTCCTTCCCCACCGCGAGTGCCGTCGTGGGCGACATCCTGTCGCTCTCCGAGCAGATCAGCCGCGGCGTGGCTCCGCTGCCCGAGATTGAGCCCTATGGTCACAACCTCGCCTTTAAGCCCATGGACGAGCTCCAGACCAAGTACTATGTGCGCCTGAAGGTCGCCGACCGCGTGGGCGCCCTGTCCGAGACGGTCGATATCTTTGCCAAGCACAACATCTCGATCTCGCTCATCAACCAGGTCGAGGACGGCAAGTCGGGCGTCAGCGATGCCTGCTCGGTCATCTTCTTGACGCACCGCGCACTCGAGAAGGACGTCCAGGCTGCCGCCGCCGAACTTGCCAGCGTCGACTGCGTGGCCGAGGTCGCCAACGTCCTGCGCATCGAGGACGTCGAGGCCTGGACAGAAGGCGTCATGGCCAACTAGTCCACTACTTCGAACCTCAACGAAGCCCAACGCAAAAGGCGCGCTGTCTGCATCAACCGCAGGCAGCGCGCCTTGTTCTGCTTGCAGGGGAAGCTGCGTCCCGGTATTTCAGCTCAGAACGGGGCGCAGTTTCCCTCAGGGCCTTCTTTCAGAAACTATGTCCCATTCTGGGCGCGGATTCTGGGACACGCTTTCCGTAACGGGCCTCTCGCGGAAAGCGCGTCCCACTCTGGACGCGGATTCTGGGATGCATTTTCCGCGACGGCGTTGGCTACCTGCCGTCGTCGTCCTGGGCTTCATCGCGCGCATAGAGCTCCAGCATGCGGCGGCGGTATTCGCGCACGGCGAGCTTGGCGCGCTCCAGGCGGCGACGCTCATGCGGAGTCAGCTCGGACGTGTCGATCTCATCACCATAAGTCTTATCGGCAAGCAGGTGCGCCGCGTCCACGATGCGGGCATCGATGTGGCCGCTCGCCGCCTCGGCGGAAAGACGCTCGGCAATCGTATCGAGCGTAGGCAGGCCCTCGAATACGCGACCATGGCCATGCGAAGTCAGCAGCTCGTGCTCTCGTGCGAGCAGACTCGCCAAATCGTGATGAGCGCGCAGGATGTCGAGCGCATCGGATGGATGCTCGGCAACTTCTGCCACGGCGGCGACCGGCGCAGCATCCACCACGCGGTAGAAGAGCTGCGCGAGCAATGGCATCAAGAACACCGTGATGGCGCCGGCGGCAACCATAACCGACGCGATGTCTTGCGACAGCGCGCCCGCGTTGACGGCAACGCTCGTAACGGCAACGATGATCGGTAGCGCCGTGGTGCAGTACAGGGCCACGGTAATGCGGCCATACGCCGACACATCGCGCGTCGCGGGACAAATGCCCATAGCGATGAGAATGGGCACGGCACGAATAATCAGCAACGCCACGATAAAACCCGCGAGCAAGCCCGGGCGCGACACCACGGCCGTCAGGTCGATCTTTGCGCCCGATACGGTAAAGAACACCGGAATCAAAAAGCCGTAGGCCAGGCCGTCGAGCTTGGTCTCGAGCGTATGGTTACCCTCGGGGATGATATAGCGCAGGACAAAGCCGGCGGCAAAAGAACCCAACACGATGTCGAGGTCAAAGATGGCCGAGAACGCCACGAGCGTGACCAGGATGAGCACCGTCAGGCGCACGAAGGTCTGCGACGTGGTGTCGGCGCGTTCCTCGACAAACGAAAAGAAGCGGCTGCCGACGCGCTTGGAGCGGCTTGGGACCGCGGCCAGCAGCACGCAGACCACAGCAAACAGGCCAAGAATTACAAGCGTCTGGATGCCGGTGCGGGCAGACAGCAGCACCGACATGGCGAGCACGGGACCGAGCTCGCCCCAAGTGCCATACGCGAGAATCGAGTCGCCCACACGCGTGCCGGTGAGCGAGCGCTCGCGCATGATGGGCACGAGCGTACCGAGCGCCGTAGAAGTGAGGGCAAGCGTCACGGCGATACCGTCGAAATGACTAACCGAGAACCACGGGGTAAAGCGCACGGCAAGCCAGGCGATACCAAACGTGACGACCCATGTCGCCAAGCCGTAGCGCCCCTCCACACCCGTGATGCTCTTGGGGTCGATCTCAAAGCCGGCAAGCAGGAACAAAAAGGCCAGGCCGAGCTCGGACACGAGCGAGACCTCGGCATCTACATGGATGACGCCGAGCATATGGGGTCCCAGCACCGCGCCGAGCACGAGCAAAAAGACTGTCTCGGGAACGGGTTTTCCGGGAATCGCCGAGGCGATAAAAGGACTCGCAAAGGCCACGAGTGCGATGATGGCGAGCGAAACGAATGCCATGTGATGCCTTTCTCTTGTTTGAGCCCCACTGTAGCACCCTCGCCGTCCTCAACGCGCCGCGAGCTGTCGTATCATAGTGAGGTTTACAAACATGTGGCTCAAGGCGACCGCGAGGCTTGCCCCGTAAACCGACCGCTGCCGCATACCGTACCGTACGCCCAACCGATCAGGAAGGCAGGAACCAATGGTCTCTCGTATCTACGTGGAGAAGAAACCCGGGTTCGACGTCGAGGCTCAGCAGCTCAAGGGCGAGCTGACCGAGATTCTCGGCATCAAGGGCATCGAGGCCCTGAGGATCATCAACCGCTACGACGTCGAGGGCATCGACGAGGAGCTTTTCCGCTCCTGCGTGCCGACCGTCTTTAGCGAGCCCCAGGTCGATGTGACCTACGACGAGCTCCCCGCAAGCGATGGCGCCGTCTTTGCCGTCGAATTCCTGCCTGGCCAGTTTGACCAGCGCGCCGACTCCGCCAGCGAGTGCGTGCAGCTCATCAGCCAGGGCGAGCGCCCCGCCGTGCGCTCCGCCAAGGTCTATATGATCTCGGGCGCTCTGGACGAAGCCGCCATCGAGGCCATCAAGCACTACGTGGTGAACCCCGTCGAGGCGCGCATCGCCTCGCTCGACCTGCCCGAGACGCTGCACATTGAGACCCCCGAGCCCCAGCCCGTCGAGGTGCTCGACGGTTTCCGCGAGCTCGACGAGACCGGCCTTGCCGCCTTTATTTCCGAGCGCGGTCTTGCCATGGACGAGGCGGACATCGCTTTCTGCCAGCAGTACTTCCGCGATGAGGACCGCGACCCCACCATCACCGAGATCCGCGTGATCGACACCTATTGGTCCGACCACTGCCGCCACACCACCTTCGGCACCGTCCTGGATGACGTGACGATCGACGACGCCGTGGTGCAGCAGGCCTTCGACCGCTACATGGAGATGCGCCACGAGCTCGGTCGCGACGCCAAGCCCGTCTGCCTCATGGACATGGGCACCATCGGCGCTAAGTACCTTAAGAAGACCGGCGTCATGACCGATGTCGACGAGTCCGAGGAGATCAACGCCTGCACCGTCAAGGTGAAGGTCGATGTCGATGGCGAGGACCAGGACTGGCTGTTCCTCTTTAAGAACGAGACCCATAACCACCCGACCGAGATCGAGCCCTTCGGCGGTGCCGCCACCTGCGTGGGCGGCGCCATCCG
>CAJMSO010000042.1 GCA_905216075.1 uncultured bacterium
TAGCGGAGGCGTATCCGTCCGCCGCGATCAAACCGAAGCACCTGAAAAGCGAGCTTTCGTATGGCGAAAGTGATGTAATCCAACTTTCCGGCGGCAAAGACTATCGGTTTGCCGGCACGGTTGATATCGACCACTATGAGGTCGAGGGCGGCACCAAGGAGAATCCGACCCGCCTATATTTCACCGACAGCTCGTCTCTGGGCGGTCCGCTGACCGTCAAGCGCGACCTTACGTATTCGCAGCACCCCCTCTTTGTGCTTAAGGGCGGTTATGTCGAGTTCATCGGTGATTCGGGCGCCTCGACCGAGGTCCGCTGCGATGGAAAAACGTTTTTGAGCGATAGCAACGATTACGAAGCGCGTGGAGGTGTCGATAAACCGAATACGGGCAAGAGCCTCAACCTTTCCGTGAAAAACCTCAAGCTTGTTTCAAGGACCGAAAACAAAGATACCGTTCGGGCAATCACGCTCTATGGAACCATGGGTGCGGGGGAGACGGCCAGCTTCACGAACGTGAATGTCAGCGGTTGGAAATGCTGCAAGAACAACGCATTCAAGGTTGACCAGGGTAATGAAATTTACGAAGCCTCGCCGGCGCCTGTGACTATCAGAGGCAGCCAGGTCGCGGTGGATGCAACGTTTGTCAACTGCACGTTTAAGAATAATAGTGATGATTGCGTCGGCGCCTTGAGCGTGGTCGGGCGGTCGAAGACTCCAAAAGTTACGTTGAACGGCTGCACGTTCGAAAACAACAGTCAGGGAATGATTGCATGCGACGAGATGAAGGTTGAGAGCGGTCATGTGCATGCGGGCAATATCGGCGTCAAAAATGCCATAGTTGCTCTGAATAACTGCAGCATTCGTTCAACAAATAACACGTCATGGAATGGACCCTGCTCTTATATGTTCAAGGTGTGGGATATTCAGTATCAGATGCACATGACGAGTGCCATTGCGGTGGCAAAGGATGCGTCGTGCACCATAAACGGTACGGTTATCGACGATTCGTTCGTGTTCCCCTCTGATTATTTCAACGGTCGTGACATAAGCGGTCAGGACGAGAAACGCTGCGCGGTTTACGCTCTTGGTTCTGTGACGCTCGCCGGCAACACCAAGGTCACTACGGTCAAGGCGAAGGGTGTCGACGCATCCGAAATCGGCAGCTACGGTAAGGTTCATGTCGATAAGTCTTTTACGGGCGAAGCTGCCCTGTCTGTCGACGATTCCAAGTTCGATTCCGAATCCAATAAGCAGCACTACTACTATGAATATGTGAACCTCGGCACGAGCGATCTTTCGCAGGAGGATCTCGCGAGCAGGCTCAAGCTTGCCAACGCTGACCTTGCATACGACGTTACCGATGGCAAGGTCAAGGTCATCCATCGCAAGCACGAGCACGAGTGGACCTATTCCGCCAACAAGGATGGGTACAGCATCGCGGCTACGTGCAACGGACAGTATGAGGCCTCACACTGTGTCTACTCCAGGGACGGCGAGACGATCTCGCTGATGTCGTCCAAGAGCGGCGACCTGAGCTTTATCTACAACGGCAAACAGCGCGACGCCGTGCTTGCTACGACTAAGCCGTCTCAAAAGGACAATGCTGTAGCCCAAGGCAAGGTAAAGATTGTGAGCGCACGCTTTTACCGTTACGTGGATGAGAATGACGCCGTGGGCATCGAGATGGAAGGGTCGCAGCCGTGTGATGCGGGTACCTATCGCGTGGAGGCGACGGTTGCTATCGAGGGCCAGAATGATGTTACGCTCAAACGCGTGTTCAAGATCAACCCTGCCTCGCTTGCGGAGAAGGACTCCAACCGCAAGGATCTTTGCAAGGTCGAAATCATTGGCTACGACAAGCTGAAGGATAACGTGAGGTTCAGCAACGGTGACGTGCTCAACGACGTTCCGTCTTATAAGTGGACGGGTGAGGAGATAACGCCTCGCATTAAGGTGACGTATAAGCTTGGTGACGAATGGATTGAGCTTAAAGAGGGCGTCGATTTCGAACGCCTCGCTTGGGGCGAATCGGTTTCGGAGAAAGATCCAGGTGCGTACCGGAGCCAGCTCTGGGGCCTGGGAAACTTCGCATCCTACGAGTCAATTTACTCCTGCAAGTTTTTCTACTGGAGCATCTACGGCACGCAGTTCGAGAATGTTCAGGCCAAGGGCTTTGACGGCACCTATGATGGCAAGGCTCACTCGCCATCGGTGACGGTCGACAACGCCCCCGAGGGCATGCAGATCGAATATAGCGTCGATGGTGGCTTGCTGTACGAAGACCGAATCCCCTCCTATACCAATGTCACGCGCGATGTCTACGACAACGTGTGTGCCGAGACAATTAAGTACCGCATTACCGCACCCGACTACGTGCCGGTGGAGGGCGAGCTTAAGATTAAGATTGCCCCCGCCGATCAGGCCGCTCCCAAGGACGTCAAGACGACGGCCGCGACCGGGCATGCCTTGGCGGATGGCAGCATCGACGGGATTGATAACACCTACGAATGGAAAGCCGAGGCCGCCAGCGACTATCAGTGGATTGCCGAAGGCGAGACGTCGGTTAAGAGCCTCGTCGCTGGCAAATACAGCGTTCGCCTTAAGGCCGACCGTAACCATAACGCCTCCGAGGCCCTGACGGTTGAGGTCAAGGACGGCCCTAAGAAGGCCGACGGTAGCGGTTGGAAGCACGACGACGCCGAACACTGGAACACCTGTACCTGTGGCAAGGAGGACGTTGACCGCGCAAAGCATGACTTTGAGTGGGTCGTCGACCAGGTCGCTACGGCTGATAAGCCCGGTTCCAAGCATGAGCGCTGCAAGACGTGCGGCTACGAGCGCGAGTCTGTCGAGATCCCCGCCTTCGGCATCAAGGGCTACTCGGGCACCTACGATGGCGAGTGGCACAGCGTGACGGTTGATACCGAGACTGTTGCATCTATTAAGTATCGCGAGAAGGGCGAGAAGAAGTGGAGTGACGAGTCTCCGCTCATCTGTGATGCCGGTACCAAGACCGTCGAGTTTGAGGCGACCCTTACGTCTGGGGACATCTGCAAGGGCGAGGTCGAGCTTAAGGTCGATCCCCGTCCGGTGACGGTGAAGCCCAAGGACGCTTCGAAGACGTACGGCGAGGCCGATCCGAACTTTGAACTCGAAGCCGTCAAGGGCTCGATTGTTCAGGGCCACCCGCTCTCCTGGTTCAAGATTCACCGTGAGGCCGGCGAGAACGTGGGCACCTATACGCTGACGATCGAGGAGAGCAAGGTCGGCGACAAATGGGACAAGATCCAGCGGGCGAACTATGCTCCGACGCTCCAGACCGGCACGTTCGAGATCACCAAGCGCCAGATTGGTGTTGGCTGGACGGTCGGAACGTATACCTATAACGGCAAGCCTCAGGGCCCCAAGGTCACGGTCAGCAATGTTGCCGAGGGTGACGAGGGCAAGGTCTCCTATGAGGTCGAGAACGCGACGGGCATCGATGCCGGTAGCTATCCGGCAAAGGTGACGGGCCTCGCCGGTGACCCCGAGGTCATCAAGAACTATGCCCTTCCTACCGAAAACCTTGAGTATACCTACACGATTTATAAGGCCGAGCAGGAGAAGCCTCAGGGCCTGAAGGCCACCGCCGAAACCATCCGTGGCAAGTGCGACGGCAAGATCGAAGGCGCGCGCGGCGTCGCCGCCTACCGCCTGTTCCGCACCGAAGCCGGGGACGCCGATGGCGAGACCATGGTTTCCGAAGACGGTAAGATTGAGAATCTTGCCGCTGGCGACTACCAGGTCTGGTATGCCGAGACCAATAATTACATGCCGTCCACGCCTGTGGAAGTGCATGTCGGCAAGGGCAAGTACCTGAACGTCAGCCTTTCCGAGAAAAATGACGCGTACTCGATAGTGTGGCATAGCCCGAACAGGCTGCAGTGGCACGAAAGCGTGGAGTTCTCGGTAAAGATCTCCGATGGCTACTACGCGGGCGACGACTTTGCTGTCAAGGCAAACGGTGTGGTTCTCGAGAAGAACGAGGGCGGAAGGTTCGTCCTGAGCGATGTCGAGGAGAATACCGCCATCACGGTTGAGGGTGTGCGCAAGCACGAGGCCGTGAACGATAAGTGGCTCTCCAACGATAATACGCACTGGCACGAGTGCACCTGCGGCGAGAAAATCGACGAGGCCACGCACGCCTTTGAGTGGGTTGTCGACAAGACGCCCACGGCAACCGAGGCCGGCTCCAAGCATCAGCAGTGCACGGTCTGTGGGCATGCGTTGCCTGCAGTCGAGATTCCGGTTGCCGCTATCGTTGGCTACTCCGGCGAGTACGACGGTGCGTATCACACGGTCGATGCGACGAGACTGCCCGAGGGCGCGACGGCCCAGTACAGCGCCGATGGCAAGAACTGGTCTCCCGAGGCCCCCAAGATCAAGGACGTCGGCACACTGACTGTTTCCTATAAGGTGATGATCGACGGTGTGAAGGCCGAGGGTGAGGTTACGCTCGAGGTCAAGCCGCGCGCGATTACGGTCACCGCCCAGGACGATTCTAAGACCTACGGCGAGGCTGACCCCGTGTTTACGTGGGATGTCACTTCTGGCAAACTCGTCGCGGGCGAAACGCTTCAGGGCCTCGAGATCGAGCGCGAAAATAACGACAACGTGCGCGACGGCGGCTATGCTCTGCAGCTAACGCAGCCCGAGGGTGCAAACCCCAACTACAGCATCACGTTCGTCGACGGCACGTTCACCATCAACCAGCGTCTGCTCACTGTGACATGGGGCACCACCGAGTTCACCTATGACGGCAATGAGCACTGCCCTGTGGCCACGCTCGGCAATGTTATCGGCAATGATGACCTCGGCGCGACCGTCGAGGGCTCTCAGACCGAGGTCGGCACCTCTTATAAGGCAGCCCTTGCCGAGCTGACGGGCAAGGCTGCTGGCAACTACGTGTTGCCTTCCGATGGCTTGACCTGCGAGTTCTCCATCAAGAACGCCGCGCAGGACGCGCCGGTGGTTCAGACCACCGCCGAGACCGTGAGCGGCAAGAAGGACGGCAAGATCACGGGCGTCGACGCCACCATGGAGTGGCGCGCTCAGGGCGCCGAGTACCAGACCGTGGGCAAGGGCGTGACCGAGCTCAAGGATCTCGCCGCCGGCGTGTACGAGGTGCGCTACCAGGCTAAGGCCAACTACGACGCCTCTGCCGTTACCGAGGTTACCGTGAAGGCTGGTCGCAAGCTGGTCGTGGGACTGCCGACCACCCAGGAGGGCTACTCGCTCACCTCGACGGCAACCGAGCTCGACTGGCACGGCTCCGCAACGCTCACCATGAGCATCGACAGCGCGTACTTTGCGGGCAAGGACTACGTCGTCAAGGTCAACGGCACGTCCGTTAAGCTTTCCGCCAAGGGCACCTATGAGCTCAAAGATGTCGAGGGCGATGTGAATGTGACGGTCGAGGGTGTCCTCAAGCACGAGCCCGACGGCTCCGGCTGGGCGCACGACGCCAAGAACCACTGGCATGTCTGCCGCTGCGGCGAAGTCCTCGACAAGGCCGAGCATACCTTTGAGTGGGTCGTCGATACGCCGGCGACCACCGAGACCAAGGGCAAGAAGCACCAGGAGTGCACCGTCTGCCGTGAGAAGGGCAAGTCCGAGGAGATCGCGATTCTGACACCCGAGATCATCGACGGCAAGGGCCAGACGATGGTGGTCGACGCCGCCAAGGACCTGAGCTTCCGCTCGAGCGCGCCGATTGAGTTCTTCCAGAAGGTGCTGGTCGACGATAGGGAGGTCGCCGCCGAGAACTACGTGCTCACCGAGGGCTCTACGATCGTGACGCTCAAGGCGAGCTTCCTAAAGACGCTCGGCGTGGGCGAACACAAGCTGAGCGTGGTTTCGGCTACGGGCACTGCCGAGACGACCTTCACCGTTGCCGAGGCTGCCAAGCCCGCTCCTGGCCAGACCACCACGACTACGACTTCCAAGCCTAAGAAGAAGGCTGGCAAGGAGGCGTTGCCTGAGTCCGGCGACAGCGCGTACGTCATGGCTGGTGCCGTGCTCGCTGCCGGTGTGGCAGTCCTGCTGCTGGCGTGGGCCATGAAGCGCCGCGCTTAACCGCATGCCAGTCCCCAGCGGGTCTGGATCGAGCAATCCAGACCCGCTTTATGCCTACCGCTTCTCGGGCCAAGACAAAACGGGCTGCTCGAACCGTGCGGCAGGTCCATTTTCGACTATCCTCAGCTTGCCAGTTCGAAAATGGACCTGCCGCATGATTGAATCCTTATTTCAACTTTACACCTAGGTTTACAGCTGTCTTGTCAGCTGTAAACCTAGGTGTCATACTAAAGCCCCAAGATTCGCCAAAAGAGAGGGGCCTTGATGGCACAGAGCGCGAACATGGATGCGTCGGAGCTTGCACGCGATATCGCGGCTGGCCTAGCATCGGCAACGACGGCAACGGAGCGCGCGGCACTGGTGCCCGCAGAGCTCGTCGAGGCCATCCAGCAACTTAAGACCCAACGCGACGCGGTGATCCTGGCGCACTATTACGTGGCGCCCGAGGTTCAGGCTGTGGCCGATTTCGTTGGCGACAGCTTTTACCTGGCAAAGCTCGCCAAGAGCTTGCCGCAGCAGACTATCGTGCTGTGCGGCGTGGAGTTTATGGGCGAGAGCGCCAAGCTGCTCAACCCCACCAAGACCGTGCTGCTGCCCGAGCCGGGCGCGGACTGCCCCATGGCGCACATGGTCAAGCGCGAGACGGTCGACGCTGCCCGCGCCGAGTACGGCGACGACCTTGCCGTGGTCTGCTACGTCAACTCGACGGTCGAGATCAAGAGCTGGAGTGACGTGTGCGTCACCAGCTCCAACGCCGTCAAAATCGTGTCCGAGCTGCCGCAGCAGCACGTCCTGTTCATCCCCGATCAAAACCTGGGCCGCTTCGTAGCCGAGCAGGTGCCGCAAAAGCACGTCATCCTCAACAATGGCTATTGCCCGCGCCATCACATCATCACCGTCGAGCAGATCGTCGACGCGCAGGAGGCACACCCCGACGCGCTCGTGCTGGCGCACCCCGAGTGCAAGGCCGACGTCCTGGCCGAGGCCGATTACATCGGCTCTACTGCCGGCATCATCAAGTATGCTGAGGAGTCGGACGCGAGCGAGTTCATCATCGTGACGGTCCGCGGCGTGCTCTACGAGCTCGAGCGCCGCTGCCAGGGCACCGGTAAAAAGTTCTACTTCCCCGCGGTGCAGCCCACCTGCGTCAACATGGATCTCATCACGCTCGAAAAGCTCGTGCGCTGCCTGGAGACGGGCGAGGGCGAGGTACAGATTGGCGTGTCGGACGAGGCCGCCGATCAGGCCAAGCTCACGCTCGACCGCATGCTCGAGTACGCGGCGCGCTAGAACAATGTGACATGAGGGACGGTCCCTTATGTCACATTCAAGGGAGAGGATTCCTGTGGAAACCAAGCAATACCCCGACATGGAGTGCGACGTCGTTATTGCCGGCTGCGGCGTGGCGGGTCTGTACGCGGCCCTCAATCTGCCGACGAGCACGCGCGTGGTCATGCTCTCCAAGGGCGCTGTCGACGAGTGCGACTCGATGCTCGCGCAGGGCGGAATCTGCGTGCTGCCCGAAGGCTCAGACTACGATGCCTTCTTTGAGGACACCATGCACGCCGGCCACTACGAGAACCGCCGCGAGAGCGTCGACATCATGATCCGCTCGAGCCGCTCGGTCATCAACGACCTGCTGGCCATGGGCGTGGATTTTGAGCGCAAGACCGACGGCAGCCTCGACTTTACCCGCGAGGGCGCACACAGCCGTCCGCGCATTGCCTTCCATGCCGACATTACGGGCAAGGAGATCACGACTAAGCTGCTCCAGGCCGTTCGCAAGCTTGATAACGTGCAGATTTTGGAGCACGTGGCCATGACCGACATCCTGACGGGCGAGCGTGACGGCGCCACGGTGTGCACCGGTGTCGTCGCCGTTTCCGTGGACGAGGACAACTCGGTTCGTCCCGCCGACGAGCTGGCAAACGCCGCCGAGGACGTGCATGTCGGCGAGCCGTTTAAGATCCATGCCCGCCATACGCTGTGGGCGACGGGCGGTATCGGCGGCGTGTACGACCATTCGACCAACTACCCGCAGCTCACCGGTGACGCCTGCTACATCGCGCAGGAGCACGGCATCACGATGGAGCACCTGGACTACGTGCAGATCCACCCCACGGGCCTGTTCTCGCCGCAGCCGGGTCGCACATTCCTGATCAGCGAGAGCTGCCGCGGCGAGGGCGCGATTCTGCTCAATGCCGCCGGCGAGCGTTTTACCGACGAGTTGCAGCCGCGCGACGTTGTCGCCGACGCCATCCGCGAGCAGATGAAGCAGGACGGCACCGAGCACGAGTGGCTGAGCTTTGCCCCCGTCGAGCGCGACGTGGTGACCGGGCACTTTGCCAATATTCGCGCGCGCTGCCTGGAGGACGGCCGCGACATCCTGGACGAGCCCATTCCCGTCACGCCCACGCAGCACTACTTTATGGGCGGCGTGTGGGTCGACAAGGACGGCCGCACCTCGATGCCCGAGCTCTACGCCGCGGGCGAGACGGCCTGCAATGGCGTGCACGGCAAGAATCGCCTGGCTTCTAACAGCCTGCTCGAGGCGCTGGTCTGGGGTCGTCGCGCCGCGTGGTATATGCGTACCGGCGAGTCGCTGGCCGTGGAGCAGGCCGGTGAGCCCGCGCTTGACGGGCGTCACCGCGCCCTGAGCGCCGATGCCCTTGCAATCGATGATTTGGCCCGTGCCGCCGGCACGCAGGCCGTGGAGGAGTAGACCATGAATCCCATTACCATGAAGCTCGTCGTCGATGATCTGATTTTGCAGGCTCTGCGTGAGGACATCACGTTTGAGGATGTGAGCACGGCGAGCGTGTGCCCCACGGCGCGCCCCGCCACGGTGGAGCTCATCGCCAAGGCCGATGGCATCATCGCCGGCCTGGACGTGTTCGCTCGCACCTTTGAGCTGCTGGATCCGCAGAGCTCGGTGCTGTTTGATGTCGTCGATGGCGATGAGGTGCACGCCGGCGACCACGTGGGCCAAGTGCGCGGCGACGCGCGCGTGCTGCTTTCGGGCGAGCGCGTGGCGCTCAACTATCTACAGCGTATGAGCGGTATCGCCACCTACACGCACAACATGGCAGCGGCGCTCGAGGGTACCAAGACCGTGCTCGTCGATACGCGCAAGACCACGCCGGGCATGCGCGTCTTCGAGAAAGCCGCGGTCGAGATCGGCGGCGGCAGCAATCACCGTTACAACCTGTCGACGGCCGTCATGCTCAAGGACAACCACATCGATGCCGCCGGCGGTGTGACGCGTGCGATCGAGATGGCGCGCGCCCATGCATCGTTTACCACGACGGTCGAGATCGAGTGCGAAAACCTGGACATGGTACGCGAGGCCGTGGAGTCCGGCGCCGACATCATCATGTTCGACAACATGACCCACGACGATATGGCTGCCGCGATTGAGCTTATCGCCGGTCGCGCCAAGACCGAGTGCTCGGGCAACGTGGACGCCAGCAATATCCGCGCGCTCGCCGACCTGGGCGTTGACTTTATTAGCTCGGGGGCGTTGACGCACTCTGCGCCGATTCTCGACCTCTCGCTTAAGCACCTGCGTCTGTTGGACGGTAAATAATGGACGCCCGCGAGCGTCGCCGTGCCATCATGGGCGTGCTCGAGCGAGCCAAAGAGCCCGTCTCGGGCAGTGCGCTTGCTCGTGAGGTGGGTGTGAGCCGCCAGATTGTCGTGCAAGACATCGCCCTGCTGCGCGCCGATGGGCACGATATCGTGGCGACCAATCGCGGCTACGTGCTGCAGGAGGCCCCCAGCAGCCCCGCCGTGCCCACGCGCCTGGTCAAGGTGCACCATGGCGTGGAGCAGGCAGGTGACGAGCTCACGAGCATCGTCGACGCGGGTGGTGCCGTGCTCAATGTAATCGTCAACCATCGCGTGTATGGCAAGATCACAGCCGATCTGGACATTCGCAACCGTCGCGATATCGAGCGCTATCTTGAGGGCATTGCCAGCGGCAAGAGCTTCCCACTGCTGACGGTGACGAGCGGCTACCACTTCCATCGCATTGCGGCAGAGGATGAGCAGACCCTCGACGAGATCGAGGCGATGCTTAAGGAGAAAGGCTACCTAGCAGACCTGATGCCCTACGAAGACGATTTGTCCTAGTCGACGCCGCATCTATAAGTTGCGGTGAAATAGTTCCTAAAATCGGCATCCAAGCCATAAAACAGGAACTATTCCACCGCAACTGCCAAGGGTCCCGCTCCAAATTAGCTGCCTATATAAGCAAAAGGAGGCCTCCGCGGCGATGCGGAGGCCTCCTTTTTGTGCACGGTGTACTTTTGAGTGTGCAAGTGGGGAGTTGTTACTCCTCGACGATCTCGGTGATCGCGCCAGCGGGGCAAGCGTCCTGGCAAGCGCCACAGGCGACGCAGGAGTCCTCGTCAGCGA
>CAJMSO010000043.1 GCA_905216075.1 uncultured bacterium
ACAACCTCAAGTACCGCCGCTACTACCACCAGTTCGACTACTAATTTCATTTGGGGGAAACCGCAATGAGGCAATACATCTTCGCCAGCCACGCGCATTTTGCGACCGGCATCAAGGAGAGCACCGAGCTGCTCTCGGGCGCGCGCGATAACGTCCACGACCTGTCGATGTTTGTCGACGGCCGCACCGACGTCGCCGAGGAGGCCGCCAAGCTCCTGGCGACCTTCGACCCCGCCGACGACGTAATCGTGTGCACCGACCTGTTTGGCGGCAGCGTCAACAACGAGTTCACCAAGATCGTCCAGACGCGCCCCAACACCTACCTGGTTGCCAACATGAATCTGCCGCTGCTGATCCAGCTGCTCTTTTCGGACCAGGAGGCTCCCGCCGATCAGGTTATCCGCGAGATCCTCGCGGCTGACGACACGCGCGTCAAGTTTGTCAACGACCTGCTGACCGATGCGGATGACGAGGAAGAGTTCTAGTCACCGCCTGCTATTAATGGGGCCGGGTTTCCGGCATGAGACCTTTGGGGGTCAATCATGATTCAACTGCTTCGCGTCGACCATCGTCTGCTTCATGGCCAGGTGGCCGTCTCTTGGGTCCAGGGCTTGGGCTCTGACTGCATCTTCTGCGTTGGCGACAACGTTGCCAACGATCCCGTCTGGAAGACTACGCTCAAGATGGGAAAGCCGGCCAACGTCAAGCTCGTCATCAAGGACATGGAGCACGCCATCGAGGCCATCAACTCCGGTGTTACCGATAAGTACAAGATGATCATCTGCGTCGCCAGCATCGCCGAGGCCAAGCAGCTTGTCGACGGCTGCCCGCAGATCACCTCCATCAACCTGGGCAACACCAAGTCCAAGGACGAGCAGCGTCCCGATGCCCGTAAGATCTCCCGCCAGATCTTTGTGACTGCTGCCGAGGAAGAGGACATTCGTGAGCTCGTCGGCCGCGGTGTCGAGGTCGAGATTCGCGCTCTGGCCGACGACCCCAAGGTCGATGCCCTAAGCGCCCTCTAATTGGGAACCACGGGCGGCGCGCACGGCGCCGCCCCTATTCGTGGGCGTACCGGATAAACGCTTTACCCGTTACCCCCATCTACCGTTCACCGGGAGTACACGCCCGTTGAACGATTGGTATTAAATAGTTTTCTCATGACTATATAATTGGTATCAAATCATTTGCACCGGTTTAGGTGTTAACAGCACACCGGTACAAGCTGGATCTGTCTAGGCGATTGTCGGCATGGAAAAGGGCGCGCTGACAAGTCGGGAATCGCCGCGCGGATCCAAGAGGGATCAAAGGGAGGAACAATGCTTGTTCAAGCGATCCTCATCGGACTTATCGCTGCCTTCGGTAAGCTCGATTATCAGCTCGGTACGCTCTATGCGTTCCGCCCGATCGTTCTGTGCCCGCTCGTCGGCATAGTCCTCGGGGACCTGCAGTCCGGCCTCGCCATCGGTGCGAGCCTCGAGCTGCTCTTCATGGGTTCAATCTCCATCGGCGCTTACGTGCCGCCCGATGAGTGTATTGGCGGTGTGCTCGCCTGCGCCTTCGCTATTCAGCTGGGTCAGAGCACCGAGGCCGCTATCGCGCTCGCGATGCCCATCGCCACTCTGTGCCTGGCCATTAAGAACGTCGTCAACGCCGGTATGCCCCTTCTGGTCGACCGTGCCGACGTCTTTGCCAGCAAGGGTAACCTCAAGGGTATCTACGCTATGCACTGGATTATCGGTCTCGTGATTGTCGTCCTGGCCTTTATCCTGTGCTCGGTCTCCTTCTATCTGGGTGCCGACGCCGTTCAGGGCCTGCTCGACTTCATCCCGACGTTCGTCCTCGATGGCTTTGGCGTCGCAGCCAACATCCTGCCTGCCATGGGCTTCGCCATGCTCGGCCGTCTGGTGCTTACCAAGCAGCTCGTGCCGTTCTACTTCCTGGGCTTCCTGCTGTGCTCCTATGCCAACGTGCCCGTCCTCGGCGTCGCCCTGATCGCAATCATCATCGGCATCGACAAGTACGACCTGCTGGGCCTTGGTGGCGCCCAGTCCCAGCTTTCTGTGGAAGGGGATGAGGACGATGACTTCTAATTCCGAGAACCAGATTACTCGCTCCGACCTCATTAAGAGCGCCGTGAACACCGGCGCCCTGGGCATGGAATTCTCCTGGACCTACTACAAGCAGATGAACATTGCCTTCTGCCTGATGGTCGCCAACATGCTCAAGAAGATCTATGCCGGCCGTCCCGATGATTACGCCGAGGCCTTGCACCGTCACAGCGCATTCTTCAACATCACCCCGCAGCTCGCTCCCTTCGTGGGTGGCATCGCGATGGCCATGGAAGAAAAGGTCGCTCGTGGCGAGGTTGAGCCCGAGAGCGTCAACGACATCAAGGCCGCCCTCATGGGTCCGCTTTCCGGCCTAGGTGACTCCTTCTTCCTGTCCACCCTGCGCGTCGTCGCCGCTGCCGTGGGCATCAGCCTGTGCCAGGCCGGCAACGTCTTTGGCCCCATCGCCTTCCTGCTCGTCTACAACATCCCGGCGTTCCTGATTCGTATCTTTGGCGCTATCAAGGGTTATGAGCTAGGCATTGGCTTCCTCGACGAGGCTCAGAAGACCGGCCTGATGCAAAAGATCATGGCCTGCGTCGGCATTGTCGGCGTTATGGTCGTCGGCGCCATGAGCAAGGACATGTTCTGGGCTTCGTTACCCATCGCCATTGGGCAGGGCGACTCCGCCCAGACTCTCCAGGACATCCTGGACGGCATCATGCCCGGTATGCTCGGTATGGCCGCCTTCTGGCTCTACTACTGGCTGCTCTCCAAGAAGATCAACCCGATGGTCCTGATCCTCTGCACCATGGTCGTGGGCATCATCGGCGCTTACTTTGGCGTGCTTGCCTAATATGTTCGAATCGCGCTTCCATCGCGTCTAACGGTTGCGTCGATCTTTGGGGGGCTTGTCGCATCTGCGGCGGCCCCCTGTTTTTTAAAACTCCGTACGAAAGGGGAGGGCTATGGTCGTACCCGAGCTTTCGCTCATGAACATCAACCATCGTTACTACAGCATCGAGACGTTTTTTAAGGCTGCAGGTGAGGCCGGCTATCGCAATATCGAGCTGTGGACCGGCTCGATGCACCTGTATGTGGATTGCCATGAGCACGATTCGGTGGATAAGATTCGCGATCTTGCCGCCCAATACGGTATCAAGATCGTGTGCGTGTGCCCCGAGCAGAACAACCCCAAGCCGTGGAACGTCGCGGTGCGCGGTGAGGCGGGCCAAAAACGCATCCTCTCGTACTTTAAGAATGTGATCGACGTTGCCGTTGAGTTGGGCGTGCCGCAGATTCTGGTGACGAGTGGTTGGGCCTATCTGGACGAGCCGGCTGAGGACGCCTGGGCCCGCAGCGTTGCCATGCTGCGCTCGGTGTGCGACTACGCCGATACGCGCGGTATTCGCGTCGCGCTCGAGGCCCTGCAGCCGTCGGAGTCCGTGTTGGTCAACACCGCACAGGATGTCGCGCGCATCCTCGAGGCGGTCGATCGTCCCAACCTGAAGGCCTGTATCGACTTTGGCGCCATGGAAGTTGCCGGCGACACGATCGACGGCTACTTTGAGGTTTTGGGCGACAAGATCGTTCACACCCACTTTGTAGATGTGGGCGGCGGCACGACGCATCTTGCCTGGGGCGACGGCGAGCGTGATATGCGTGCCGACCTCGAGGCACTCATGCGCCACGGCTATACGGGCTATGTCTCGGCCGAGACGTGTGATGGCCGCTACTATCAGGATCCGTCCAAGGCGACGACTCAGGTTATCGAGATGTATCGCCGTGTGACAGCGGAGATGGAAGCTGAATAACTAAACTGCGCGGTTGCGCCGGAAACGCTTGGGCGGGTCTGGCGCAACGCTTTTATAGCTGGCGAGTTGTGAGGAACCCGTTGGCAGTAGCGCTCGAAATAGACAACTATTGGCGTTGTAATACCACTCGGGCGAGGAAACCGACCGTTCGCCGCAAATCTCCGTGAGTTTGGATTGGTATTAAATAACAAGCAATCGTATGGCTATAATTGGTATCAGCAAGAAGCGCGATGTATAGAATTGCGCACATGTGATGGGAGGACACACATGAAGGAGACCGAGAAGATCGAGATCATGCACTTCGACCAGGAGGGCTACCTCGAGGACGGCAGGAACGTCTACGAGGCCGGCAAGAAGATGACCGCCCTGGCCGACCGCGTGCACGAGGAGGGCTACGACGCCGTCTTCCTGATGGGCGTCGGCGGCACCTGGGACGAGTTCATGCAGCTCGAGTACCTCATGAACAAGTTCGGCGACCGCGACCTCGAGGTCTACCTGATCCACGCCGCCGAGTGGAACGTCATGGGCCACAAGCGCATGACCGACAGGTCCGTCGTGCTGACCGCCTCCGAGTCCGGCACCACCCCCGAGGTGCTCGAGGCCGTCGGCAAGATGAGGGAGATGGGCGTGCGCGTCTTCGCCATGACCAACCCCGAGGGCAAGATCGGCCAGGCCGTGGGCGCCGAGAACTGCGTCATGATGGCCTCCGACCACGGCGCCGGCGGCTGCGAGAAGGGCTACTACCTCGCCGACTGCTTCGGCCTGCGCCTGCTCAACCGCCGCGGCTGCTTCCCCAAGTTCGACCTGTTCATCGAGCAGACGAAGGACGTCTGGAAGGACATGCTCGACATCCGCAAGCGCTTCGAGCCGCGCGCCGAGGAGCTCGCCCGCAAGTACGCGCTGGCCGACTACACCATGTTCATCGGCTCGGGCGCGCTGTGGGGCGAGACCATCCTGTACTCCATGTGCCTGCTCGAGGAGATGCAGTGGAAGCGCATCCGCCACATCACCTCGCACGACTTCTTCCACGGCACGCTCGAGCTGCTCGAGCCCGGCGTCCCGGTGTTCCTGTTCATGGGAGAGGACGAGTGCCGCGCCCTCGACGAGCGCGTCCGCGCCTTCCTCACCAGCGGCGTGACCGGCGACGAGGACTACGTCATCATCGACACCGCCGAGTACGCGATCCCGGGCCTGGACGACGACTTCCGCGTCATCGTGTCGCCGTGGATCCTGTCCGTGCTGACCACCGACCGCCTCGCGCGCAACTACGAGCTGGTCACCAAGCACAACCTCAAGTACCGCCGCTACTACCACCAGTTCGACTACTAAGAGCTGGTCACGGGTCCGATATCTTGGCTGGTTGATATCTCGACCCTGCACAAGGGCGTCCGCATTTGCGCGGGCGCCCTTTTTGCGTTGTGACAAGAGACTGCTGCTAACCGCTCGCCCTATGTTTCCAAATGAATACGCTATGAGCGGTTGCGGCGGATTTTCCCCGCAAGCACTCTAGTATGCTAAAGTACCCAGAAGACCGGCGGAGCTATGCCGGTCTTCTGCTCTATATGAAACACAGCATGAGGAGGCTCACCAGATGACGGCCACACCGTGGGGATTCCGGGACATATTGCCCGAGGAGGCTCAGGCGCGCGAGGAGATCGCATATACGGTGAAGGGCTGCTTTAGGGAGCATCATTACCTGCCGGTCGAGACGCCGCTGCTCGAGGACAAGGGTTCGCTCGAGGAGGGCGGCCGCATTGCGGACACGCCGTTTAAGCTCTTTGACGATGATGGCCGCCTGCTGGTGGTCCGTCCCGACAACACATTGCCGATCGTGCGTCTGGTTTCGACCCGCATGCGCGCGGCCGACCTGCCCCTACGCCTTCGCTACGAGGCGCCGGTGGTTCGCGAGTGCCAGCGCAATGCCGGTGGCTCGCGCCAGTTTACACAGCTGGGCTTTGAGCTTATCGGTGCGGGCGATACCGCGGGCGATGTCGAGATCGTCTCGCTCGTGGCCGAGGCGGTGCGCAAGCTGGCACTTCCCGATGCGCGCATTATCGCAGGTAGCGTGCGTCCGTTTAAGGAGCTGCTCGCGGCGTGCGAGGATCGCGAGCTGGCCGCCGAGGCCCTGCGCTGCGTGCACGCCAACGACTTTGTGGGCCTCGATGCCCGCGTGGCGGCAAGCACCGAGTCCGATGCCGTCAAGGCCGCCATTAGCGAGCTGCCGCGTTTGCACGGCGGTGCCGAGGTGCTCGACAGCGTGGACGCGCTGCTGGAGGCCGCCGGTATTGTCGCGCCGCTGACGCGCGAGCTGCGTGCCCTGGTCGAGGGCCTGGCACCCGAGGACGCCCAGGTGCTGTCATTCGACTTCTCCATCATGAACTCGTTTGATTACTACACGGGCCTGGTCTTTAAGGCCTATGCCGGCGGCCTGCCCGATCCGGTCGGTTCGGGCGGTCGCTACGACTCCATCTTTACCGGCGCATTTGGCGACGGTATCGAGGTGCCGGCGGCGGGCTTCGCCTTTTCGCTCGAGCGCCTGGAGGCCGCGCGCACCTCGGCCGAGGATGCCGCTTCCGATGGCGATCACGCCGCGGGCCGTGGCGCCAAGGGTCCGCTGCGCATTGCCGTGCCCAAGGGCTCGCTTAAGGCCGACACACTCGACGTGCTCGAGGCCGCGGGCCTGGATGTCTCTGAGCTGCGTGACCCCGGCCGTCACCTGATCGTGCGCGGTCGCGACATGCGTGCCGGCGAGGGCGTGGTCGGAGATATCGAGTTTGTCATCGTGCGCCCCAGCGATGCGCCTGCCTTTGTGGGCTGCGGTGGTGCCGATTGCGGCATCTGCGGTTGGGACTCGCTCATTGAGGCAGACCTCAACCTGCTGCAGCTGGTCGACCTGGGCTATGGCCTGTGCACGTTTATCGAGGCGGAGCCCGCATGGCGCGCCGGCCAGGCCGAGCGCAACTATGCCCGTCGCGGGTCGCTTCGCGTGGCCACCAAGTACCCGCGCATCGCGAGTGCCTGGTATGCCGAGCGCGGCGTGAACGCCGACATCGTTTCTCTGCACGGTAACATCGAGCTGGGCCCCATTGTCGGCATGACCGATCGCATCGTGGACATCACCGCCACGGGCGCCACGCTGCGCGACAACGACCTGGTCATCACCGGCCGCATCATGGACTGCACGGCCCGCTTCTTTGTCAACCCGGGCGCCGCGCGTCTGGATCCGCGTGTGCGCAATCTGGCAGATCGCCTGGCCGTGGCCGTGAAGGACAAGCATTTTGAGCCCGTCGCGGGCTCGGCACAATAGCGCGAGCGCGCACGGGCGCCCCAACGTACGGGCTGCGGGCCGATTGGCGCCGCCGTCCGGCCTCTCGTTTTTCGAACACAACCTCGACCGATAGGGGATACCGATATGAAGACCATCAAGCTTGCTCCCGGTGAGCGCCTCGTTACCAACCAGCTCAACCGCAAGGGTGTGCTGCCGCAAAACATCGTCGACGCCGCCCGCGATATCGTGGCCAACGTGCGTGCCAACGGCGATGCCGCGGTGCGCGATTACTGTCAGCGTTTTGACGGTGTCGAGCTGCAGAGCTTCCGCCTGCCGCAAGAGCAGATCGATGCCGCGCTCGAAGGCCTCGACCCGGCCTTTGTCGCCGCGCTTGAGAAGGCCGCGCGCCAGATTCGCGAGTTCCACCAGCGCGAGGTCGAGCAGAGCTGGTTTACCACGCGTGTGGACGGCACGATGCTCGGCGTTAAGGTGACCCCGCTCGCGGCGGCCGGCATCTATGTACCGGGCGGCCGCGCGCAATATCCCTCCACCGTGCTCATGAACGCCATTCCCGCCAAGGTCGCCGGCGTCAAGCGCGTGGTTATGGTGACCCCGCCGCAAAAAGACGGCCTGATCAGCCCCTACACGCTCGCCGCGGCAAAGCTCGGCGGCGTGGACGAGATCTATATGGTGGGCGGCGCTCAGGCCGTGGCCGCACTTGCGTATGGTACCGAGACCATTCCGCGCGTCGACAAAATCACCGGACCGGGTAACGCCTTTGTTGCCGCGGCCAAGCAGATCGTCTCGGGTGACGTGGGTATCGATATGGTCGCCGGTCCCTCCGAGGTCTGCGTGCTGGCCGATACCACGGCCAAGCCTATGGTGGTCGCGGCAGACCTGATGGCCCAGGCCGAGCACGATCCGCTGGCAGCCTGCTATCTGGTGACTTGCGACGAGCAGTTTGCGCGCGAGGTCGAGGCTGGCATCGACATCCTGGTGGCGCAGTCGCCGCGTGCCGAGATCACGCGCGCTTCGCTCGACAACGAAGGCACCATCGTGGTGGCCGCCGATATGGCTGCCGCCGTTGAGGCCGTGAACACCGTGGCGCCCGAGCACCTGGAGCTGCACTGCAAGGATGCGATGGGCCTGCTTGGCGGCATTCGCAACGCCGGCGCCATCTTTGTGGGCGCTTGGAGCTCCGAGCCGCTTGGCGATTATGTTGCCGGCCCCAACCACACGCTGCCGACCGGCGGCACGGCCATGTTCTCCAACCCGCTTTCGGTCGAAGAGTTCGTTAAGCGCTCGAGCGTCATTTGCTATACGCCCGAGGGTCTGCTCTCCGACGCTCCCGCTACGCAGCGCCTGGCCGAGGCCGAGGGCCTGTGGGCGCACGCGCTCTCTGCCGCCCTGCGTCGTCGCGTGCTAGAGCAGGGCGAGGATGCCGTGAGTGCCGAGTCGCTGGCTGCGGCCGACCTGACCAAGGTCGCCTGGCCGGGTGATACGACCGCGACGGTCACCGAGGGCGTGGACCTGGCGGCGGCTGCGGGCGCGGATGGCGCTCCGACCGGCAAGGAGGCCTAATATGGCCGAGCTGACGCCTCGCATGAAGGAGCTTGTTCAGCCCTATCTGGCTGGTATTGAGCCCTATGATCCCAACTTTACGCCCACGCGCATTAACCTTTCGGCCAACGAGAACACCTATCCCGTGCCGGCCGGTGTGCGCGAGGCGATCGACGCCGCTCTGGCTGCTACGCCGCTCAACCGCTACCCCGATCCCATGTCCAACGACCTGCGCGACGAGCTCGCCGCTTGGCATGGCGTGACGCGCGAGAATATCTGCGTGGGCAACGGTGGAGACGAGCTGCTCTATAACTACCTGCTGGCGTTTGGCGGCGCGGGACGGACCCTGCTCAACTGCCCGCCGTGCTTTAGCGAATATGCGTTCTTTGCGTCGCTCTGCCAGACCGAAGTGCGCGACGCGTGGCGCGACCCCGCGACCTTTGAGCTCGACCAGGCAGCCGTGCTTGCGGCGGCGCCCGAGTGCAACCTGGCAATCGTGACCTCGCCCAACAATCCCACGGGCGACGTGGCGCCGCTCGACTTTGTCGCAGCGCTGTGCGATGCGTGCCCCGGCATGGTAATGGTCGACGAAGCCTACGTTGAGTTTGCCGACGATTCGTTTGGCGCGGCCACCACGGCGCAAGGCCTTATCGCCGAGCACCCCAACCTGGTGATTCTGCATACGCTGTCCAAGGCGTTTGGCGCCGCCGGCACGCGTCTGGGTTATGTGATTGCGGCACCCGAGGTCATCGACGTGTTCGCGGCGATTCGCCAGATCTATTCGGTCAACGTGCTGAGCCAGGCAACCGCGCTTGCCTGCGTGCGTGCCCGCGATGCGTACACGCCCGTGGTGGCGCAGGTCGCATCCGAGCGCGAGCGCGAGCTGTGCGCCCTGCGCGCAATGGCTGCCGAGGGCCTGCCTGTGGAGGCATGGCCGAGCGCGGCGAACTTTGTGCTCGTGCGCACGCCGCATGCCACGCGCGTGCGTGAGCGCCTGCGCGACGAGTATTCGATTTTGGTGCGCGACTTTAGCTACGCACCGGGGCTTGCGGACTGTCTGCGCATTACCGTGGGCACCCCGCAGGAAAACGATGAGGTGCTGGCCGCGTTTGCCGCGCTGGTGAAGGAGGAGATGTAGATGGGCCGTTATGCCGAGGTGACCCGCAAGACGGGTGAGACCGACATTGTCGTCAAGCTCGACCTGGACGGAAGCGGCGTGTGCGATATCTCGACCGGAGTGCCGTTTTTCGACCATATGCTCAACGCCTTTGGTCGCCATGGACTGTTTGATTTGACGGTGCATGCGGTAGGCGACGTTGAGGTCGACGCGCATCACACCGTCGAGGACACGGGCATTGTGCTGGGCGAGGCATTTTGCAAGGCGCTGGGCGACAAGGCGGGCATTACGCGCTTTGCCGACGCGGCGATTGCCATGGACGAGACGCTCGTGATGGCTGCCGTGGACATTTCGGGTCGCGGCCAGGCCTACTGCGAGCTGCCCGTGCCGACCGAGCGCGTGGGCAGCTTCGATACCGAGCTGGCCGTTGAATTCTTCTATGCCTTCGCACGCGATGCCAAGCTCACGCTGCACGTGCGCGAACTGGCGGGTGACAACTCGCATCACATTATCGAGGCCGCCTTTAAGGCCGTGGGCCGCACGATGCGCCACGCCTGCGAGCTCGATCCCCGCGTGCAGGGCATCCCCAGCACCAAGGGCTCACTGTAACCTGCCCCTTTTTGGCAGGTTTTGAATGGGAAAAGGGAGGGTCGCGTGGGCGAACCGAAGATCGTGGTGGTCGACTACC
>CAJMSO010000044.1 GCA_905216075.1 uncultured bacterium
TGTCAGCAAGGCCATCTTCCGGCCGCAACGAAAGGGGCAATCAACCCATGACCGTCACCTACGATACGTCCCGCGTGACGCTTGTCGACCATCCGCTCGTCCAGCACAAGCTGTCGATCTTGCGCGACAAGAGCACCGGCACCAACCAGTTCCGCCAGCTCGTGCGCGAGCTTGCGCTCTTTGACGGCTACGAGGCCATGCGCGACCTGCCCATGGAAGACGTCGAGGTCGAGACTCCCATCACCACCGCCATGTTTAAGCAGCTTGCCGGCAAGAAGCTCGCCATTGTTCCCATCCTGCGTGCGGGCCTCGGCATGGTCGACGGCATCCTCGACCTGGTGCCCTCCGCTCGCGTGGGCCACATCGGTATGGAGCGTGACGAGGTTACCCACGAGCCGCATGAGTATTACTGCAAGATGCCCAAGGATATCGACCAGCGCATCTGCCTGGTTGTCGACCCCATGCTCGCCACGGGCGGTTCGGCCGAGATGGCCATCAGCTACCTGCGCGAGCGCGGTGTTAAGGATATTCGCATGCTGTGTATCGTCGCGGCCCCCGAGGGCCTCAAGTCACTGACCGAAAAGGACCCCGACGTACATATTTATACCTGCGCCATCGACGACCATCTCAACGAAGCTGCCTACATCGTTCCCGGCCTGGGCGACGCCGGCGACCGCATCTACGGCACGCTGTAATCTCTGGGGCATACCGGCTAACGTCGAAAATACGAAGAAATGGTGCGCGCGGTCGAACAAAAGACGACCGCGCGCACTCCTGTTAACGGACGTTTTGCCCTGCAGGGTTCGAGAAAAACGTATTACCGTACCTGCGGCATAAAGAAGGTCTTAAGAAAACGAACAGGTGCGTATTAACCGATGCTTTTTCGGTTGTACTTTAGCGATTGGCTCGTACAATAGTCACCAATGTTTGGCGGGAACTGTCCTGTGAGGCGATAAAAAAGGAAAGTGAGGACGCCAGTGTTTCAGATAGCCGATCTGCTCGCTATCGTTGCAGGTGCCATCGCGGGCGCGATTGCCTTCCTTCCCTTTGTCTTTACGCTCAAGCCGGTTCTTGACGATAAGCAGAATGCGGACATGCTCAAGGGCATGGTGAGTCTGGCGGTCTCGGCAGTCGCCCTGCTCGTCTTTACCTTGGTTGTGTTTGCGTTGTTCGGAGAGGCATTTCGCATGTTCCTCCTGGGCGAGGCGATCGGCTTCGTGGCCTTTATGGCCGCCTGCACGGTTCGCGTCGCCAAGGCGCTGCGAGATCCTCATGAGGTCGAAAGGTAAGTCGTGGAAATTTTTGAAAAGCTGCCTGATGAGATTAATCATCTGGTCAGCGAGTTCAGCTCCACCCCTGTCGTGGGCGATCTGAGCTGCGGCATCACGCAGTACTCGTTTTGGCTGATCGTCTCCACGATCGTGCTCCTGATCGTCCTGGCCGTGTTCAAGAAGAAGCAGACCCTGGTTCCCAAGGGCTTCTTCGTCAACGGTTTCGAGTACATCATCGAGTACGTCGAGAACGATATCGGCAAGGGCGTCGTGGGTGAGAACTGGAAGAAGCACTTCCCGTTCCTGTGCTCGCTTTTCCTGTTCATCCTGATCAATAACATGATCGGCCTGATCCCGGGAATGAAGCCCGGCACCGGCGCAATCGGCTCCACCGCTGCGCTCGCCATCTTCGCCTTCGTGTACTTCATCTACTACGGATGCAAGGCTCACGGCGTGATCGGCTACATCAAGAGCCTCGCCCCGCAGGGCGTGAGCTTCCCGATGAACGTGCTTGTGTGGGTCGTCGAGCTTTTCTCGACCTTCCTGCGCCTCATCACGCTCGCCGTCCGTCTGTTCTGCAACATGTTCGCAGGACACGTGGTCATGGGCTCGTTCGCCATCATGGCGAGCATGTTCATGCAGCCGCTGCTTCAGCAGGTTTCCGCGGCCCACGCCGTCGGCGCCCTGCCTTCGCTGGCCTGGCTTGCCATCCTCATCCTGATCTATGCGATCGAGCTTGTGGTCGGCGCCATCCAGGCTTACGTCTTCACGGTCCTTACCGCCGTGTATGTCTCCGAGGCAGAGGAGGTCGCGGAGGAGGAGTAGTCTTCCGTTCGCGCCTTAAAGGTAAGGCAATTCGTTAAACCGCCGGTGCCCGTACCCATGGAGCCCGGCAGTTATAAAAAGGTTATCCTGCGTGAAATAAGACACGCACGACAAAGGAGGAATCGTGGGAGTTATCGGTTACGGTCTCGGTGTTATCGGCGCTGGTCTTGCTATCGGCCTGTCTGCTCTGGGTGCTACGGGTGCTATGGCCCGTCAGCCTGAGGTCCAGGGCCGCGTGTTCACCGTCTTCATCATGGGCTCCGCCTTCGGCGAGGCTCTGGCTCTGATCGGCTTCGTTGTCGCGCTGATCGTTAAATAGCACGGAGCGTCAAGTATGAATCTTTCATCCCAGAAGAGCGCGATCGCACTCTCCGCGTCCGCGGCCGCGCTGCTCATGCCGGTTTCCGCGTTCGCCGAGGACGGCGCTGCCGGTGCGGACATCCTCATCCCTAAGATGGCGGAGTTCATCCCGGCGCTTATCGCCTTCCTGATTATCTGGATCGTGCTGGCCAAGGTCGCCCTGCCGGGCATCATGAAAACCATGGAGGAGCGCGGCAAGAAGATCGAGGAGAGCCTCGACGAGGCCGAGAAGACCAAGCAGGAGGCCATCGCCAAGCGCGCTGAGTCCGACTCGATCGTCACCGACGCCCGTCGTCAGGCTGCCGACATCGTTCTCGAGGCCCGTAAGGACGCCGAGTCCGAGCGCGCCCGTATCATCGAGGCTGCTCACAAGGAGGCCGAGGAGATCATCGCCAAGGCCCATACGACCGTCGAGGACGAGCGCAAGTCCATCTACGCCGGTGCCGCGAGCTCCATCGCCGACCTGTCCGTTGCCGTCGCCACCAAGATCGTGGGCGAGGCACTCGAGGACGAGTCCGAGCAGAAGAAGCTCATCGAGCGCTACATCCAGGAAGCAGGTAGCCTGAATGCCGACTAGCCGCTATCAGGACAAGGTACTCGAGACCTACGCGCGCTCCCTTTTGGAAGCCGCCAAGGCCGAGAACCATGTGTTCGAGGACCTCGAGATGATCGAGCGCCTGGCTAGCGCCAGCCCCGAGATTATCGCCGTGCTCGACACCATGTCCAAGCGCGACCAGCTCGACCTTCTTCCCAAGGTGGCAGCTGCCTTTAAGTATGTTGCCGAGGAAGACGAGGATGTAGTGGGCGTGACCGTCACCACGGCGATCCCGCTCGACGACGAGCTGCGTCAAACCATCACTAAGAAATGCGAGCAGGACTTCGGCCGCAAGGTATTCCTTATCGAGCAGGTCGACCCGTCTATCGTGGGCGGCCTGGTGCTCGAGGCCCGCGGCGAGCGTCGTGACATTTCCGTCAAGACGCAGCTGCGCGTCGCGCAGGAGACCCTCGCAAACTCTGCTAATTCGTACGGAGGTGAAGCCTAATGTCCGAAACCCTCAATGCCCAGGATATCGCCAAGAAACTGCAGGAGCAGCTCACGAGCCTCTCCGCGACGGTCGATACGCATGAGGTTTCAACGGTCGACGAGGTAGGCGACGGCATCGCGCGTGTCTCCGGCCTCAAGAGCGCCATGGCAGGCGAGCTTCTGGAGTTCAAGAGCTCCGATACCGGTGAGACCGTCTTCGGCCTTGCCCAGAACCTTGACCGTGACGAGGTCGGCGCCGTTCTGTTCGGTGCCGTCGACTCCATCAAGGAAGGCGACGAGTGCCGCACCACTGGCCGCATTATGGATATCCCCGTGAGCCGTGCCATGCTCGGCCGCGTCGTCAATCCGCTCGGCCAGCCCATCGACGGTCTGGGTGACATCGTCGCCACGCATCGTCGCCCCATCGAGTTCAAGGCCCCCGGTGTCATCGACCGTACCCCGGTGTGCGAGCCGGTTCAGACCGGCCTGTTGGCCATCGACTCCATGGTGCCTATCGGCCGCGGCCAGCGCGAGCTTATCATCGGCGACCGTAAGACCGGTAAGACCGCTATCGCCATCGACGCTATCCTCAATCAGCGCGGCAAGGGCATGGTCTGCATCTATGTCGCCATCGGCCAGAAGGCCTCCACGGTTGCCAACATCCGCGAGACCCTCGCTCAGCACGGTGCGCTCGACTACACCATCATCGTTTCGGCCACCGCTGCCGATTCCGCCCCTATGCAGTACATCGCGCCTATGGCCGGTGCCGCTATCGGCGAGTTCTTTATGTACAACGGCGAGGACGGCAAGCCTGCCAGCGAGACCAACCCCGGCGGTCACGTGCTCGTCATCTACGACGACCTGTCCAAGCAGGCCGTGGCCTACCGTCAGATGTCGCTGACGCTGCATCGTCCGCCCGGACGCGAGGCCTATCCTGGCGACATCTTCTACCTGCACTCTCGTCTGCTCGAGCGTGCCGTCAAGATGTCCAAGAAGAACGGTTACGGCTCCATGACGGCTCTGCCGATCATCGAGACCCAGGACGGCGACGTCTCGGCCTACATTCCGACCAACGTTATTTCCATTACCGATGGTCAGATCTACCTGCAGTCCGAGCTCTTCTTCCAGGGTCAGCGCCCGGCAGTCGACGTGGGTATCTCCGTGTCCCGCGTCGGTGGCGATGCACAGACCAAGGCCATGAAGCAGGTCGCCGGCAACCTCCGTCTGGACCTTGCTTCGTACCAGGAGCTCGCCGGCTTTACGCAGTTCGGCTCCGACCTCGACGAGGCCACGCAAAAGCAGCTTACCCACGGCGCTCGCATGACCGAGCTCCTGAAGCAGCCGCGTTATAAACCGTTTGAGGTTGGCGAGCAGATCGTTACGCTGTTTGCTGGCAACGAGGGCTTCCTGGATGACCTGGAGATCGCCGACGTGCTGCCTTTCCGTGCCGAGCTTATCGAGTATATGGACAATGGCTTTGGCTCGCTGCTCGACAAGGTTCGCGCCAAGAAGATCGACGACGACACCAAGGCCGAGCTCTTGCGTGTCATTGGTGACTTCAAGCAGCAGTTCATGGCCAAACACCATGCCGACACGACTGGATCAGAGGAGAACTAAGCCCTATGGCCAACCTTCGCGACATTAAGAAGCGAATCTCCTCGGTTACCACGACCAAGCAGATCACGCGCACGATGGAGATGGTCTCTACGGCCAAGATCCGTCGTGCCCTCGATCGCTCCAAGCAGGCCGAGCCCTATAAGGAGGCGCTGACCGACGTCATGCTGACGGTTGCCGGCGACGCCTCCTGCTCGGGCACCGATCCCATGCTGCAGAAGCATGAGAGCGTCAAGCATGGCCTGATTGTCGTCATTGCTTCGGACCGCGGCCTTGCCGGCGGTTTCAATACGACGGTGGAGCGCACGGCCGAAAAGCTCGCCGCTTCTTGGGCGAACGATGGCATCGAGTGCGAGATCATCGCGTGTGGGCGTAAGCCGGCCACGTATTTCCGTGACCGCGCAAATGTCATCATGCATTTTGAGGGCAATTCCTCCGAGCCCGATTTCAATCAGGCTCGCATGATCTCCTCTCATATCTGCGATGCGTATCGTGCCGGTGAGCTTGACCGTGTCGAGCTTGTCTACCACCACGCCAAGAACCGCGTGGATCAGGAACTTCGCGTCGAGCACTTGCTGCCGCTCGATCCCGAGATGATCGCTATGGCCCACGGTCCGCGTAAGAACGAGACCGACGCCCCTAAGCGCATCTCGTCCACGTTCGAGTTCGTGCCCTCTCCCGAGCATGTTCTCGGCAAGCTTGTACCGTCTTATATCCTGACGGTCATCTACCAGGCCCTGATCGATTCGGCGGCCGCCGAGCAGGGTGCGCGCCGCAAGGCCATGCACTCCGCGACGGAAAACGCCACCGCGATCATCTCGACCCTTACCCGCACGTATAGTCGCGTGCGCCAGGCTTCGATCACGACCGAGATCAACGAGATCGTCGGCGGAGCCTCAGCATTGGAGGAACAGTAATGGCTAATAACACCGTAAAGCTTGCGGTCGAGGAAGCCACCAAGAAGACGACTGCCGGTGATGGCCGCATCGTGCGTATCATCGGCCCTGTCGTCGACGTCAAGTTTGACGGCGCGGTGCCCCCGATCTACAACGCGCTCACGGTCGAGGCCGAGACCCCGATCGGTCACCTGAGCACGATCCTCGAGGTCGAGAGCCAGCTTCCGGGCGGCGTCGTCCGCACGGTCGCCATGTCCTCGACCGACGGCCTGCAGCGTGGTCTCATCGCCACCGATACCGGTGAGCCCATGAAGATGCCCGTTGGCCCCAAGACGCTCGGCCGCATTTGGAACGTCATGGGCAAGCCTGTCGACGGTAAGCCCATGCCCGAGGTGGAGGAGTTTTATCCCATCCACCATGCAGCGCCCCGCTTCGACGAGCTCACCACCAAGACCGAGATTTTCGAAACCGGCATCAAGGCCGTTGACCTGCTTGAGCCCTACATCCGTGGCGGCAAAACGGGTCTGTTCGGCGGCGCCGGCGTCGGCAAGACCGTTCTGATTCAGGAGCTCATCAACAACCTCGCCCAGGAGCACGGCGGCACCTCGGTGTTCACCGGTGTCGGCGAGCGTACTCGTGAGGGCACCGACCTGTTCCTCGAGATGAGCGAGTCTGGCGTAATCGACAAGACCTGCTTGGTCTATGGTCAGATGAACGAGCCGCCTGGAGCGCGTCTGCGCATCGGTCTGGCTGGCCTTACCACCGCTGAGTACTTCCGCGATCGCGGCCAGGACGTTCTGCTGTTCATCGACAACATCTTCCGCTTCTCCCAGGCCGGTTCCGAGGTTTCCGCACTGCTGGGTCGTATGCCGTCCGCCGTCGGTTACCAGCCTACGCTGGCTACCGAGATGGGCGACCTCCAGGAGCGCATTACCTCGACCAAGACGGGTTCCATTACCTCCGTCCAGGCTGTCTACGTCCCTGCAGACGACCTGACCGACCCGGCGCCTGCCACGACGTTTACGCACCTCGACGCCACTACGGTTCTTTCGCGTAGCATTTCGTCGCTCGGCCTGTTCCCGGCTATCGACCCGCTCGCGTCTTCCTCCGACGCTCTCGATCCCTCGATCGTCGGCGAGGAGCACTACCGTGTCGCCGTCAAGGTCCAGGAGCTCCTGCAGGAGTACTCCGACCTTCAGGACATCATCGCCATTCTGGGTATGGACGAGCTGTCCGAGGAGCAGCGCCTTACGGTCAACCGTGCCCGTAAGATCCAGCAGTTCCTCTCCCAGTCCTTCCACGTCGCCGAGAAGTTCACCGGCAACCCCGGTGTCTACGTCCGCGTCGAGGATACCGTCCGCTCCTTCGCCGAGATTGTCGACGGTAAGGCCGATGACCTGCCCGAGCAGGCATTCCGCTATGCTTCCACGATTGAGGACGTGCGCGAGCGCGCCCGCAAGATGGGGGAGAAGTAGGTTATGCGTATCCGCATCGTGTGCCCCGTGAGCTGCGCCTATGAGGGCGACGCTGCGTTTGTGTCGATTCCGTCCACGGATGGCGAGTTTGGTGTTCTGCCTGCTCACTCCAGCGAAATCTGCACGATCGACCGCGGTTACGTTCGCGTTTCCGATAAGGCCATGGGCACTGTCGACCACACGTTTGCCGTGGCCGGCGGCTATGCCCAGGTTGCGGACGATGTCGTGACCGTTCTCGCCGAGCGCGCTTGCGATTTGGCGACCGTCGACGCCGACAAGGTTAAAGCTGATATTCAAGGTTTTGAAGAGAAGCTGGGTAATTTGTCGGAGGATGATGCACGCCGCGCCTACCTCTATAATGAAATCGCATGGTGTAAGCTCAAGCTTGCCCAATAGTCAGACGTTTTAGCGTTCGACCATTTGCGAACACATCATGCCCGGGATGGCTCAGCCACCCCGGGCATGCTTTTTGAAAGGGTAGACCTTGGATATTATCCGCGTTGAGGGTGGCCACGCCATCGGAGGTTCCGTGCCTGTTTCGGGTGCCAAGAACTCCGCGCTCAAACTTATGGCGGCAACGCTTCTGGCGCCGGGCAAGACGACGCTGCAGAACGTGCCTGATATTTCCGATGTCCACGTGATGGGCAAGGTGCTCAAGGGTATGGGCGCCACGATCGATGTTCTCGACGAGCACACGCTCGAGATTGATACCTCTCAGGTCGATTCTTGGGAGGCCCCCTACGAGCTCGTTGCCAAGATGCGTGCTTCCACCGCCGTCATGGGACCCCTGCTGGGTCGCTTCCATCGCGCCAAAATTGCCATGCCGGGCGGCTGCAACCTGGGTGCTCGCAAGATCGATATGCACATTCTTGGTCTTGAGGCCCTGGGCGTTGAGTTCGATACCGCCCACGGTTACATCAACGCTAATGCGCCCCAAGGTCTGCGCGGTACCACCGTCACGCTCGAGTTCGCCAGCGTCGGTGCGACCGAGAACCTCATCATGGCCTCTGTGCGCGCACAGGGTACCACGGTTATCGACAATGCCGCCCGCGAGCCCGAGATCGTCGATCTCGCTAACATGCTCAACGAGATGGGCGCCAAGATTGTTGGCGCCGGTACGCCCGTCGTGACCATCGAGGGCGTGGAAGAGCTGCATCCTGTTACCCATCGCGTAGTGGGCGACCGCATCGAGGCCGGTACCTTTATCGTCGCCGGTGCGCTGATGGCCGACGATCGCGGTGTTGACGTCACGGGTTTTTGCCCCATTCACTTGGGCATGGTTCTCAAGAAGATGGAGCTTATGGGCATCGATTGCGAGCGTACCGACGACGGCGTCCATGTGAACCGTGCCGAGCGTATCAAGCCGGTCGATATCCAGACGCTTCCGTTCCCCGGTTTCCCGACCGACATGCAGGCGCAGATTATGGTGCTCTCCGCCCTTGCCGACGGCAGTTCCGTTATTACCGAAAACATCTTCGAGAATCGCTTTATGTTTGCCTCTGAGCTGGTGCGCATGGGTGCCGACATTCGTATCGAGAGCCATCATGCCATGATTCATGGCGTCAAGGGCTTCTCGGGTGCACAGGTTACCTCGCCCGATCTGCGTGGCGGAGCGGCCCTCGTCGTAGCGGGCTTGATCGCCGACGGGACGACCGAGGTTTCGGCCATCCATCACATCAAGCGCGGCTACGAGCAGTTTGTCGAAAAGCTGCAGGCGCTCGGCGCGCATGTCGAGCATGCTACCGTCCCCGATCCCGTCATCTACTAATACAGGTTGCCTATGTTTAATAAAAAGCCCCTCGCGGATACCACCGCCCGAAGACCCTCAACTGGTGCGCAGGCCAAGATCTACAGTCGCGATAACGTGGCTCGCTATTCCGAGCGCGCTCGTCAACGTCGTCGTAGCCACACGATTCGTCACGTCGCGCTCATTGTCGTGCTTGGCGTGCTGCTGAGTGCCACTACCGCTGCCGGCCTGTGGTTTGCCACCATTATGGGCAAGCTCGGCGATTCTAATGTCATTACCGACAATCTGCGTCGGGTTCTGGTTGACACCGATGAGGCAAAGGATCCGTTCTACGTGCTGCTTCTTGGCACCGACGGCCGTCCGGGCGAGGATACGTATCGTGCCGACTCGATTATCCTGGCACGCATCGACCCCACGCAAAAGCAGGCGACGCTCATTTCCGTTCCGCGCGACACCAAGGTCGAGTACAAGGGCGAGACCATGAAGATCAACGCCTGCCATACCGTTGGCGGCGCCGAGGCCATGGTCGAGGCGGTCAACGAGCTGTGCGGTGTTCAGATTTCCCACTATGCCGAGGTCAGCTTCGACGGTATGCAGGCGCTGATTGATTCGGTTGGCGGTATCGACATTAACGCAACCGATGATGTTGACGACCCCGAGCACCTGGATATTAAGATTACCGCTGGTCAGCAGCATATGGACGGCGCCACCGCCCTTACCTATGCCCGCTGCCGCTACACCTATGCCGACGGCGACTACACGCGCATGCGCCACCAGCGTCAGGTGCTTGGCGCCCTTGCCAACCAGATTCTCAATAACTTCGATGCCACGAAGATCTTTGGCCTGGTTAATTCGCTGTCCGATATGCTCGTGACCGATATGAGCGTTCAGGATATCGTGGCTACGGTCAATGCCATGCGCGGTATGGATGTCGACGGCATCTACTCGGCCAACCTGCCCTCGTATGCCGACGACAGCACCATGATCGACGGTGTGAGCCACGTCTTTGTCTACGAGGACGAGCTCAAGGAAATGATGGAGCGCGTCGATGCCGGCAAGGATCCCAAGGGTCCCAACACCATGGGTCTTTCCGACGG
>CAJMSO010000045.1 GCA_905216075.1 uncultured bacterium
AAGCCGCTACATCAGGCTCGTTCCCGCTTTTCCGGGTCATATCCCTTCGTATACACGGTAAAGCTAAGGCCATCTAACGTGCCGGTGCTGTAGACGCATGCGTCGGGCGCGCTCCGCGTGCCTTGGGCGGTCGGGTCGGTCGAGACACAATCGTCCCTATCTATTCCAAGCAATGGAATGGGCTTTGCCACCTGGTCGGCGCTATTAATTTGCGCAATGATCTCCAACAACTCGTATAACTTGATAAGCCATGAGCTGTATGGATGCTCGCCGGGTCCCTTGTGCTCCAGCGTGCACTTTGATTGCGGGCTTTCGGCGAGCTGGCTCAAGCGTTCAAAAAGCGCCGGGTACTCGGCTTCGGGAAACTCGACTTGTACATACTGTATGCCATCGAGGATGAATCCGTACCACAGTACGGGGTATGGGAAACCGGTCCTATCTGGTCGCCTGATTTTTGACCTGCAATTGGGCTGGTTGACGATAGACAGCCATGCCGCATAGAGCTCGTCGGAAATTAGGTCACTTGCTTGGTATGTTGGGCCAAGACCATCGAGAACAAAATTGCGAAGGTTGTCAAAATAGTGGGCACAATCCGTTAAACCCTTTTCGTATGCCGTGTCGGCTTTTCTCCGTATATTGAGTGCGACATCGCGGGGTGATTTGCGACCAAGATGTTTTTTGGCGTTGTGTCGCGGGTTGCAATAGAGCTTGGTTGCCGCGTTATATCGATCGCAGTACTTGCTGTTGGGACCGGTCGGAAAAAAGAGCGAACCGCAGGTTTGGCATGTTATCGGCATTATGCCGCACAGCAGCAGCTCGTGGAGGATGCGGGCATAAAGGCTTGCAAAGGAGCATTCCTCTTCGGTGAAATAAAGCTCTCCTGCCTTTGCAATAACAGCTTGAAGCCTTACGAGCCTATTGAGGTTTTCCTGGTCGTTAAGCTCTGCATATGCATGGAAGTCTCCATTTGCGTAGATTTGGTTCTCGCGCATAGCCTCGAGATAGTTCTTGCGAAACGCCTGCATAAAGGGGGCGCTATTCATGCGTTTTATATCGTTCAAATGTTCTTCGAGCTTTTGAGCCGTTTCGTTTCCGGGCAAGTGCTTTTTGGCTGCGTATGCAAAAGCGTCGCCAAAGCGGATGATTGCCGGCAGCTGCTCATCGAATAATCGAAATTGCCGCGGGTCGCTTGTTTTGATGGCGGCTGGGAAAAACTCTTCGTTTTGCGCGAGCAGGTTAGGCGCCTCGGTGTTTTTAAGCAGCGGGGCAAGCTCCAGACATTCCTGATAAAAAACAATGAGAAGCGCTCGAAAGAGATCGGTATTGGTGCAAACGCAAGCTGTTTCTATCTGCGAGTTGACCTTTGGATATTTGCCTCTTGGATTGTCGCGGTTATACGGTGCCGGTTCTGTTAGCTCGGTGTCGCCGTTGGTAGTTGTAATGTCCATGTCGTTCGACTCGAGCTTGAGATAGGAGCTGAAGAGGGACGCCATTTCTTGGTTGTTGAGTTGGCCCGATGTTGTGATCACCGCGCGGTACAGGCGGTTGATTTCGTTGCACTCAATAGCGTTGTTGGTCATCCAGCAGTCGTAATAGCGATAGTCGGGAATCGCTGTGATGTTCATGACACACTGCCTGCAGACACTTTCAAGGAGATATCTGGCCATGCCAGATATCTCTCCGTGCGCATGGCGCGTAATGGCTTTATCGAATACCGGAGCAAAGAAATCGAGATCGCGTTCCTTTTGTTTTTGAAGGTTGACTTCGATTTCGACTTCGTTCAATTCAGCTTGTGCGGACTCTTGGTCGGAATCGTCTGGATCGAGCCAGTCGTCATGGTCTGACTCGGCTGCGTGGTCCATCGAAGCGTGCTGCGTATTGGGGGGAGCAGGGGACTGCCGAATGGCGTTCTGTAAATCGATGTAAAAGCGCAATTTTGCTCGCTCACGAAAGTGGCCCCCAATCTCGTTGAAAAGCCAGCTTAAGTCGACGCGTAATAGGTCGTTGGCTATGGAGACGAGACTCCATGCGCTTGCATTGCCGGTTGCGTTTCCGTCATCGGCGCAATCAATCTCTGGCGTTCTGTTAAGAAGAAGCATGCGGGGATTGACGGGAGAGCGAAGAAAGCCAGCCTCAAAACCCCAGCTAAACGGTTCTTTTTCGGACTCAAGCATCGATGCTCCAAACAGCCAAAATTTAAATCGCGATAAAAGTCATATTACGCGGCTGTTTGCGGCTGTTCAATGGAATCAAGCGAAAAGGCTTAAAACCAGGGAGGCCGTTATGCCCGATTGCATCAAGCTCAACAAAGGAAACATCGATGTATGTGAGCGCGAGGTTATCGCTCTTCGCGAGATCATCGCTGCCGCCATGGGTCGTTTGCACCAGATTCGCAAGCAGTGCGAGCACGGCTACGCGTCTTCGGAGGATTTCGAGAATGCGCTGGATGCGTACGGAGTAATCCATGAGCGAGTCGATGAGCTTGACCAGCTTGGTTTCGAGTTCAGATGGTCGTCAATCTCCGATGTAGGAATCGATGAGTACGACGGGCTCGAATGGATCGATGGCGACAACCCTCCGCGTGAGCGCGGTTTCGATATTGCTTGTTAATGTGTCCGAATGGTTGATTGGAGACAAAATGTATCCGTACTACGAATGTGACAACTATCCCATGAGCATTACAGATGATGACGGCCCGTTCCTGATCATGGAGGCGAGGCTGTCTGGCGACGACGAGCTCAATGATGATTTTAGGAAAGACGCCAGTTATAGATATTCATGTGCGACTGTTTCTGCGGCGATTGATCTTTGCAGGTCGCTGACGGACAGCGATGTCGATTATTGGTATGAAAGTTGGGAGAAGGCGGTTGAGCGGCTTCCACTTGAAGAATGCGAGAGTGCGACGATGCTGTATTGGATCGAGCCAACCGATCCGTACAAGGCACTCTGTGCCTGCCATCCCCATCCCGATCTTGAGAAGTACGTGGTTGAGGCAATTGGCGCTGTTGACACCTATCTACTGGAGCGCGATGACTGTCCCTTTTCGGTCGATCATTTAGATCTAAAGGACGTTGGCGTCCTGCTCAGCGCTGCTTGGGGCTTGGCTCGAGTCCTCGAAGAAGCTTGGGGCACTTGCGACCCTGATGTTTTGGAAAAGATCGAGGATGCTACGTTCAATGCGTATACAACGGTTGAAGACCTGATCGCGGGCGAAGAGGCGGCCAAGGCCAGTGCAAAGTCCGATGACACTCTTTAGCCACTGCGCTGAACGGCGTGACCGATCGGCAGGTTGCCGGGAAAAGCTTTAGCAAGCGCCCCGACCAGGTTCAGGAGTCTGCCGCCGATGCATCCCTGATGCGTGCTGCCCTTGCAGTGATCGATGCTAAAGAGCGCGAGGCGTTGGAGTGCGATCTTAAGAACCTGCTCGCTTCGTGCGAGTAATCGCGGACTGCTCCTCTTTCCTTTCTTTCTTCTCTCAAGCGGCATGGACGCCGCCGCCTTGACCGCCCTGCGTGAGTTTTTGTCCGCACGGGATGGTATCCAACACATGTAACAACTAAATCGGAGGTTTGACCATGGCTACGTGGGATCTCAACTGTCAATCGAATCCGTCGTCTGCGGACGACAAGGAGCTCGCTCCCTATCTTGCACGTCAAAAGGCGATGCGCGAGTTTTTTGAGCGTGCGCTGTTTGCCCCCAAGGATCAGGACAACAATGGCCTGTACTTTTTGGGCGCCACGACGGGATCGGGTAAAAATTATACGGCCGAGCAGGTCACGGCCGACCTGATTGCCGGTGGCTGGGACGATTCGGGCTGTTTTAACAAGTGCCCGGGCCGTCGTTATCTGGTGTTTGTGGTGCCGGGTAAGGACAACCGTGACAACTACGTTGCAGGCGTGCGCAAATTGCTGGTTGACCAGGGCATGGATGGCGATGTCGTGCAGCACATCGTGTTCGATCTTCCTCGCGCGGGCGAAAACATCCTGCGTTGGATTGAGACTACGCGTGGCAAGGGCGCTGTGGGCGTGCGTGACATCCCGTGTCCCATCGAGGCAGACGACGAGAGCTCTCATCGCATCATTAAGCGCGCATGGCGCAACGCGATGGAGATCGCCGATGACCTCTTGGGCATCCTTGACACTCGAAATCGCCTGGGAGGTGTTGCAGACCGTTTGACCCCCGCCCTTCGCGAGAAGCTATCGTCGGCGGACGCGAGCTTGCGTTGGGCTGTGAGCCACGAGCTTAAAAACGTCACGCGCGGTATGGAGGTGATCCCTCAGATTTGGCCGTCTGCCCTGCTCAATGACAAGAGCATGCCGCATGTGATTGCGTGCACGCCTCAAAAGCTCGTCAATAGGATCGATACAGTGACCGGTGCAGGCATTGTGCTCTTTAACGCAATGGCTGCCGAGAAGGGCCTGTTTATCTTTGATGAAATCGACCACATGAAGGCCGACATACTGTCGACGCTGACAGACGATCCCGTGACGTTTCAGCCGGACGAGGTTCTGCGTATCCTCGATCGTCATTTTAACGGCGGTGTGGTGGATCCCTTGCTACTGGGGAATCGAGATCAATGGATGGCGGTCTACACGCACGCTTCCACGTCGGGCGATCACAAGGGGTCGAATGCCGAGAGGAACAGGGTTTCGCGAGCGAGCGTAGAAGAAGCCGCCGAAGAAATCGCCAAGGATGCCAAGAAAATTCAAAAGGCACTTGCCTCTTGTATTAAGGAAATGAAACTGCGCCCGCCTTTTGCGCTGTCTGACGAGGCGAAAGAAGAGCAGCTCTCCGGTCGACACCTGTTTGGTAGTGACGATATTTCGGTGGGTGACAACTCGGCGAATCCGTTGCGCTACAAGCCCAATGAGGGCGGTACCCACAATATGATTACGGCCCATGGGGCGGATGGGCAGCAAACCGTTAACAAGGCGGTTCGTCGTGCGCGTGGCGTCGTTAGGATGGTGGTGGGTCATCTTGCCCGCTGCGCCACACTTATGGACAGCCTGTACTACGGAGGTCTTTCGTACAAGGACGACCTTTCGCGCAAGAACATCATCGATGCCCTGGGCATTAGGAACAACCAGACCAGCGAGAAGTATTTTTGGGATTCGTTGATGCTGGCGCTGTTCTTTAAAGATCGCAAGAATGACGAGATCGATGCCGCCGACGACTCGATGTATGCGCGTGGTGTCGATTATCTAGTGATGGAAACCACCATCGAGCACATGTTTACCACGTACCTAACCAGCCACGGCATTGAGCGCATGCCCGAGGCATACCTTGCCTCCATTGCCGCCAAAGCGCCTTGCGTGTGCATGAGCGCAACATGGAGTGCGCCGACCGTCAAAAACTTCAACCTCGATTACCTTGACGAGGTTCATGGCGTGGTTCGCAAGGACGCTTGGATTGGCGAGCTCAACCAGGAAATCGTGCGACAGACTAAGCTGTTTAACAAACAGGCTGCGAAGGAGTACGACGTCGATATTGCCTGGGTGGATGAGTCCAAGGAAATTGCCGGCATGGTCGCGCTGGCAGGCGGCGCCTTTGGCGGCATCATTGTGTCGCCCGACGAGGTGTACGAGCGCGCGATGCGGTTCTTTGACGGGATTGGCGTGAGTGAGGGACTTGCGGTGCGCTTGCGCTTAAAGATTGCTGACAGGGTGGGCGTGAGCGACGCCAAGAGCATCGAGTTTGAGCTGAAGCGCCTGAGCAAGACGCTTGTTGCCGTGAGTACTTGGGCCCGTGGTGTGGCGCGTAACGAGCAACGGGCGGGAGCCGTTTTTACCACGCGCCACATGGGAAACCATGGCGAATTCAATAGTCTGGCGCTGGATCTTGCGCGCGAGATTGTCGCGGAGCTGGTGATTAGAAACATCAAGTGCCCCGAGATGTCGTACGAGAAATCGCTTGAGGCCGCCAAGGACATGGTGCCGTGCTTTAACGCTGCGGAATGGGATGCAGGTTGGCGTGGCGCTCAAAAACGTCTCGAGCTGGGCCAGCCGACCCTGATGTTTATCAATCTTTCGGCAGGTGGCTTTTCCAAGAATCTCAAATACAAGGTGCCGGAGAATCTGTGCGATATGGTTCATCAGGTCGATTGCGGCTTTGAAAATGTCGACCGTCGCCCCAAGATGGATCTTGATTTCTTATATATCGAGTCGCCCACAAGTCGTTTGACCTGGGGAGTGGAGATCAACTCAAATAAGTTTGTCCAGCAGGCGCTACTTGGCGTGGTGGAGCAGGAGGAACTGGTAGCGCGCGGCGAGGTTCCGTTTACTCAAAAGCGCCGGAACGTACGGATGCTTCTATCTGGCGTTAATAAGAGCCTGCCGGTGCGCGACACCCTCTCTTATCAGGTCGAAGGCGCTCGCATTGTGGCACAGGCTGTGGGTCGCCTGATGCGCACGAGTGTAAAGATGCCTTGCGTGCAGGTGATGCTCGACCGCGAGATTGCGAACGATTGCAACTTTTCGTTCTTGCATGATTTGCCGATGGGCTACGAGCTTGAGCAGGTGGTTGGTGCCTGCGCCGCTGCCAACAACCATATGACGGACAACAAGGAACACGCTGCCGTTAAGCAGCAGAACCTTGCCGCCTTTAGGAACAACCTTGCCAAGCAAAAGCACGAAAAGCTGGCGTGGAAAGTTACCTCGCTAAACGCCGGGGACGAAGATCTCGCTGCTTTTGATGGCGAGCGCGACTTTTACCTGCATCATTTTTGCCTGCCATGGGAAGATCTCGCGCAATACCCAGAGCGCCGGAGTACCGCGCTGCGCATGTCGCATGCTGCAAATGGCTATGCCTATGCAGAAGGCGGGGCATGCAAGGTGCCACGTTTTGAATTCCCTAACTACGATGGTGAGCCCGTCGAGCAAATTTCCGCTCGTCTGGAGGACTATTGCCGCTGCAGCGCGGGCTATAAGGGCGCAAAGGTTCGCCAGGTAAGCCAGGCGGCTGCCCGTGTGCCCGAGCTGCTTTCGATTCGTGAGGTGCGCGAGCGCTGGTCTCGTGACGGGGTGCCTTCGACGCTGCAACCGGCGGCAACGGCACACATGACGCCCTATATGTTCCAGGCGGTCTACCTGGGTGAGCTGGGAGAATCTGCCGGAAGGGCAATCTTTGAGGCATATTACGACGGCCGTTATTCGCTTACGCGTGGCGATGCTGCCCATGCCGAGACGGGTGGCGACTTTGAGGTGCTCGATGCCGCCGGCAACAAGACCGGGGTGTGGATCGACTTTAAGCACTATCGCATCGGTGCCTATATCGCTTATGTTCGAGACGGTCGCGAGGCGTCGGATGCCGAGCGCTTTAGGGCGAAGGCTCAAAAGGTTGGGGCGAAACGCCTGCTGATCGTCAACGTTTTGGCTGATGAGGCAGCGCTTGAGTGCGCGCCCAAGGCACTCGACGCCGAAGGGACTGTGTTCTCCGTTCCTTATATGGCCGCTGACGGCGCAATCAATCTGGAGATGATGGAGGCGGTTCGTCGTGCAATCGAAGCATAACCAGCCGTGCGGTCTGGGAGACATCGCCGTATCAGAGCTCGTGTTGCAACTCGATGCCGCTGCTGCCGAGGAGCGCTACTCGGTCTTTTGGTGCAATGTGGGCGATGCTGGTAAGCATGCCGTGGCGAACTTTATGGCCGATGTGTGCCAGACGGGCAAGGTCGTCGCGCTCACTCAGCTTGCAGACAACCGCGTCTTTTTGATGGTTAAGGCGGGCGCGCAGACGGGCGATCTTAATGCCTCGCTTTATCAGGAGCAGGTGGTTCCGATTAAAGCTAATTGGAACGAGTTGGACGATTACGTTGCACTCCGTTTGCTGTTCAACTCCTGCTCTCAGTTTGAGGGGATTGAGGACGAGGTTCCCAATGACACCGGGCACCTGTATGTCATTAGCGCCAAGGGTGCCCGCCGCGATGCTGTCGAAAGCGACGGAAGGGGACCTGCCAAGATCGAAACGGTTGAAATCGTTATTGATGAGGATTGCACCTTCGATCTTAAGATTCGAACGTTTACCAAGCGCCGTGTGCTTATTGGCAGGGCACAAGGTGACGAGAAAGAGCTCGAGAAGATTAAGAGCCAAGTGGGCTACAGGCTATCGCCCGTGGCGACGATGGTGCTTGCCCACGAACAAAAAGACGAGTACATCCTGCGTCGCGCCAGGGGCGACAAGCCGTCCAAGCGCCGTGATCTGACGTTCTCGGCCCAGGCGGACAAGGTCGCCTATACCAAGAAGGGCATTCTGTATCGAGAGCTGCAGATTCTCGAACGCCGTTACAGCGACTTCGCCCGGGTGACGCTCATGGAATACCCGCGCAAGAGTTTCTACGAGGTGCTCAAGGGCGATGAGTACGCGCGCGTGGTTGCGGAGCGCATGGCGGGGCGGCGAATCGTGGTGTCGTTTGCGCGTAATGGGCTTGCCGAAGTGGCGCGCCGGCTGGCCGATCGACTTAACGATTCCTCGTGGGGCGTTCGCGCATCGTATGGCGGAAGGACCGTGGATTCGCGGGCGCTGAACCTTGTCGTTGTGCCCAATGAGGTTGCTGAGGACGACGGCTATGCCTTACATGTTGGCGTGGTGGAACAGCACGTGACGCCGGATGTGTGCGAGCCACTGTTTAAGGTGGTGCCAAAGCAAAAGGATCGCAATGCGCAAGAGGCGATCCTGGGCGCCATGCTCAAAGAACTGCTGGTAAAGCAGGATGTTGTCGACGAGCGAGTGGCGGCGTTTGATCTTGACGCTTTGGATATTGAGTCGGTGACGGTGTGTGGCTTAGTCGATGTGCCGTATAAAGCAAAGGACAAGATTGAGCTGGATTCGCGTATCGCTACGTTGGCGATTGGCGCGGATGGGGGCATGCACTATGCCTCACATTCGGCAGAGGATGGTCCCGAGGACGAGATGGAGCTCGATCTGCTGACCGCGGACGGCAAAATCGATAAGGGCGCCTATGTCTTTGACGTGCATGCGAACGGGCGGTCTATGCTTGCGCGCGTGCGGGATACGGGACTGACGACGTTTTCCAACAACTTTATGGCTCTGGTGGGCGAGCATCAGCTCGCGGGCAAGGCGGGGCGTAAGAAAGAGATTTTCGAGAGCTACAACTCGCCTTATTACGGCATTGGAACGTTCGAGCGCGCGGGCGGGACTTGCTATTTTGTGGGCGTCAACAACGGCACCCAGGAGGATATGGCGACTGCGATTCACGTGCGTTCGATTGAGATGCTCGGCGGCGATGATTTGTCCGAGTTGTTGGTTCAGCTGGCCAACATAGGCCTTTCGCGCTATAAGGCTCCGTCCGTGTGGCCGATTCCGGTCAAGTATCTCAACGAGTGCGCTGCGCGTGAGGGCGCGGTGGGGGATGGCGGTGGCGGCAAGTGATGGTGTTGCGCAATTATCGCTCCTAGAACTTTTTGAAATTATGCTTGCATTGTAAAAGGGGAGAACATATACTGCAGCCATAGCACATCAGATGGGGTCTCAAAAAGAGACCAAGCAAACGAGTTTTCAGTTTATGTTGAGAGGTACTTGAGCATGACCAGCAGAATTTTCCCCCTTTACAACGACAATACCGACCATATCGTTCTCAATACCATCTGCGGTTACAGTATTTGTTCTAAGGCTGAGAACTACATGTTCGCTCAAGATGATTTAGAGCTCAGCTCCGAAGATTATGAGTACCTGAATGATATTGAGCGCGAGCGAGAGTATGAGCTCGGCATCCGCTGATGGATGTGGGCTTGTCTCCAACTCCTCCGATTTAATTACCCCGTTATCACCTCTTTTTAGCGGGGCACGTTAGATCGACTATGTGTATCAAACATCAGCTCATCGTGGGAAGGAATCGGCAATGAGCAAGAGCGTGAATAAGAACATCAACGGCGGCGCTGTGGGTAAGGCGAAGGCCGCCGGGCATATGACGACGGTTGCCGTGGCGACAATCGCCATGGCGAGCGGGTCGCTGCTGTCTCCGCTGGCTGCGGTGGCGCAGGGTGCGAACGGTGCCGACACTACTGGGAAGCCGGCTGCGGTGCTTTCCCCGTTGACGAGCGCGGCCGCTGCTAGTGCTGGCGCGGGCACGGTGTCAGCGGCGCAGAAGGTCGCCAACCTGCAGGCTGCGGTCGATGCGGCTCGCGCTAAGGCCGCTGCCGCCAAGGCCGATTTGGATGCGGCGG
>CAJMSO010000046.1 GCA_905216075.1 uncultured bacterium
GCGGGCGTGGGGCTCGGCCTCGTCGGCGTGGCGCTCTTCGTTGGTGCTGGCGCTTGGGCCGCCTCAAAACAAATTGCGCGCCTCTCGGCGCTCTGGGCGAGGAAGGCCGCCTCGCCCTTCTGGAAGGGTAAGGGCGAGAAGGGCGGCGCTGCCGCGTATCTCGCGGCGTAGAAAGGAGTGAGTACCATGACCAGCGCGAAGAAGATCTACCTCGCCGTGGCGGGCGGGCTCGTTGCCGCGGGCGTTGTCCTCGCGGGCATTGGCTTTATCGCTTCGGGTTTCGACCCGGCCGTGTTCACAACCCAAATCGACACGCGCGACAGCACCATCGTACTCGGCGGCGTCGAGGTGGACGAATACGAGAGTATCCCGTTCATCAGCCAGCTCGCCAATCTGGGCGAGATCGACACCTCCGACGTCGCGGATCCCGCCGCGTCCTAGGCGCAGCGAGCCCGGGCGCTCTGCCCGCCAAGCTGCGTAAGCCGGCGAAACCCGAACCTCAACCTCTGCGCAACTGGCCCCAAGCCTGCGCCGATTCGCTCTCGGCGCCGCGCGGGGGCCCGTGACGCATGCCCAAAGAAGTACGAGGAGAAAGGAACGCGATGATGACAGCCACGCCCTTCCGCCTTCACGGGGCCACGCAGGATCGGAAGCGACTGGGCCGTGCGGTGGGGCTGTGCTTGGATTGGCTACACTGATATGGACAGTTCCGTGAGGGGCGCGAGAGACGGGACTCCGGGGAGATCTTCGAGGGGGAGTACCTCGACTGGAAGCGCGGGTTCAGTGGAGCATGAACCTAATCTCTGTCTCTCTTGCTTTTTTGATTTGTTGAGAAGCCGGCATTTGGGGGCATTTTGGATAGCGAACAGTTCAAACAAGAAGCTGGGAAAATAGAACAAAGCCTGAGTGCCTTGAGAGTCGCCGAGCGCAATGCAGTGATTCCCTTCATGAACGGCGACTTTACCCAATGGGATCTATATCTGGCATCCTCCTCTGAGTATGCGATGAGACTGATAGACGGATTCATCTCCATGCTCGAGTCGAGGAATCTTGTTTGCGTCGCCCAGCTTCTCCGCGCACAGGTTGGAGTCTGCCTGCGGACATTCGCGTTATTCGCCGCGAAAGACCAGGATGACTTTCTCAAGCAGGTGTTTCAAGGTGTGCCTGTGAACAAGCTGAAAGATTTCTCGGGTGAGAAGATGTCCGATGGAAGACTTCAAGACTTACTCGAGAAGTTCGATCCAAAGGTAAAAGATGTATACAAGGTGACGTCTGGATTTGTCCACTTCTCCACTGATATTCTGCCGAGCATGGGTGTGCCTGGGGAGGGCTATGAGGTCGAGTTTAATTTTGGAGCCGAGCCCAACGAGAGAAACAATGCGCCTCTCGTGGAATGCGGCAAGGCGTTCTGCCACTATGTCGACCTGCATCTCCAGATGCTCCATAAGGTGATTGCTTCGGATGAATGGTATGCCGATCGATTCCGTATCGATTCCGATGGTCCTGCAGACGAGGCCTCGAAAAGCGAGAAGGTGTAGGTCGAACGCATTGACGCTGCCTTGACAGTATCCCGATATGATAACGAATGGGAGGTTCCCTGCGAAATGTGCGCCTCTGTATATTCTCGCTAGGAAGCCCTCGACCGATAAGGCATCGTTGAGTTCAATTTGAGTTCAGCTCGGGTGCCTGAAAATCGCCCAACTCTGATAAAAGGGGAGACGACGGTACACCACGTAGACGAGAGGCTATGGAGGTGCACGATTTGATTATATTGGCGCGCTAAACCGCCCCCGCTGCCCAACTTGAACTCCGCTCACGCGTGTATGGGGCTGCGAGAGGTAACGGCCTGCGGCCTCCTTTGTGTGCTCGGTGATATCTTCGAGCATGCCGGGCATGGCGGAGACATTCGCTGCAATCCAGCCGTGTTCAAGCGCCGTTTCGGATAGGAGCGAGAGTGGGCCGTCTTGCCCGTTCCCCTTAAACCCGTAAAGATGGTTGACAGTTTGGGGTCTCCCGGGTCTTTAGCTTTTACCGCGCTAGGTGCCTCATGGAAACTGTTGGACTTTAATCAGACAGACCCAGCATGTCGTTTTCCTCCATGAGGACATCGGCTAAAACCGCAACACCTATGCTTGTTTAAGCAAACCTCCTGATAGTCGTGGAGCTGCTGTAGCCCGACATGCAGGACGTCGTTCGGCTTAAACACCGGATGCCGCATCCGCGAAACGAGTTGCGTTGCACCCAGTCCCAAAAGGCTGCCAAGTACCATGGCGCGAGCGTTGGGGTAGCCATCATTCAGCGTGGATACATCCGGATGCGCATAGATCCAGACGATTCCAACGTTCTCGTATTTCCCGTGCGGGTAATCGAAGAGGGCAAGCGACACCATGCGGTTGCCGCCGACGGTCACGACTCTGTCGGGGTTTTCTGCCGTAAGCTTCCTCTGCGCATCCTGAATCCCCGCCAGGACTTCGTCCTCGGCATAGATGCGAACTGCCCCCCATTTCTCATGTCCAAGTTTTGGGAGGCGTTTCGCAATGCCGAGTGGGACCCCTGGACAGTCGGATCACGTGGTGGCCCCCTTTGAGAGGGTCACGAGCATCACGGTCCCGTCCTCGGAACTTTCTTCGACCTCTACCGTGCCACCGTGAAGCGCTGCAATCTCCCAAACAAGCGCTAGTCCGAGTCCTGCGCCGCCGTATGCCCTGCTGCGGGATTTGTCTAGACGAAAGAACGGTTGGAAGATGCTCTCACGGTACTGCTTGGGTATTCCCGGGCCCTGGTCCTCGACTCGCAGGAACACGTGGCTGTCGTTGTCGCAGATGGAGACGGTAACGCTCGAGTCGGTGCGGCTATAGCGGATAGCGTTTTCGGCCAGGTTAAACACCAGCCGATAGAGGAGCGTGTCGCTCCCGATTACTAGAGCGTCTCCAGCACAATTGAGGGCTATGCCCTTATTCTCGGCAAGTGGCGCAAGATCGGCGAGGACCTCTTCGGACAAGGGACCAAGTTCAACATCGTCATCGCAAGGAACGCTGCGGAGCTCACTCATCTCGAGCAATACCTTGGCCATTCGAGACATGCGCTCGGTTTGTTCTTGTAGCAGGCCGAGCAGCTCGGCCGTTTCGGGTTGCAAACCGGAGTGCTCGGAGATGAATAGTTCAATCTGTGCTTGCATAAGGGCGAGCGGGGTGCGCAGCTCGTGTGCGGCGTTGCCGGTAAACTGACGCTGCGCAGAGAACCCTTCGCCAAGACGGGCGATCATGTCGTTGAAAGAGGCGCTGCATCGCTGTAGCTCGGTGGGCACATCTTCACTGAGTCCGATTTCGCTTAGGTTGTCAGGCCGCACACGCTCAACCTGGGCTGCAAAAGCCCGTAGCGGTTTGAGCGCACGGCCGCTCGCAAAGTATGCCAGCGCGCCGCCAAGGAGTGTGACTCCAGCCGTGATGTACCAGGTTGTCGTGCCAAAAGACTCCTGTGCGTCGTTTACGACGATCGTGACCTTGTCATCGGGGGTCGCTTTCGTTGGGTCGAACGCCTGGGGCGAATTTTCGCCGGTTGCGTTAAAGGCCGAGATGTTACTGCCGATGGCATCCATGTAGCGCATGCCCGTATAGCCGACCAGGCAGTTCGTCAGCACGCATGCCGCACACGTGAGCAGTGCCGTCATAATCGTTATGCGCCATTGCAGGGAAAGCCTTTTCATTCGCTATCCTCCATAACGTAGCCCTCTCCAATCCGATTGCGAATCGGGTCGTATCCCAAAGCGCTGCGCAACTTTTTTCGGAGCGACGAAATATGAACGCGGGTTGCGTTGCTAAAGCTGTTCACGCTGCTATCCCAAACGTGCTCGATAAGCTCCTCTTGACTTACCGGACGCCCCTGATTAAGCATCAGGTATTCCAAGATTCCCGTTTCCTTGCGCGTAAGAGATAAAGCCTCGCTGTTCACGGAAGCGATGCGCGCCTTGGTGTCAAAGCGGAGCTTTCCGCAGGTTAAAACTATGTCGCTTTGTGTAAAGCGTCTGAGGGTAAGGCTGCGAATCCTTGCCGCAAGCTCGTCCAGATGAAACGGCTTGGTGAGGTAATCGTTGGCGCCGGCATCGAGTCCGGCGACCTTATCGGATACTTCGTCGCGCGCGGACAGAATCAGCACCCTGGTCTCGCAGTCGGTTTTCCTAAGTTCCCTGAGCACGGTCATGCCATCGATACGGGGAAGGTTGAGGTCGAGTACCACGAGGTCAAAGACTTCGACGCCCAGCAGGTCGAGCGCCTCCTGTCCGTCGTGACAGCAGTCGACGCTGTACGCCAAGTTTCGCAAGCTGCGTGCGATTGCATCGCACAGTGCTCGCTCGTCTTCGACGATCAAAATACGCATAACAGTCTCCTTGCACATTCCAAATCGCGCTTAACACGGATTTTATGGTCGATATGGTCCAATGGTCGCGTAACGAAAGGAGTGGTCAGGTTGTTCAAAGCGGTAAAACCCGTGGTACAGGTCGCTTTGTTGATCGTCGGAATTGCCATGGTGTGCTTTGGCGTTATGCGTGGCGAGGCGGATGCCGTGCTGGCCAAAGCGATTAGGCTGTGCTTGGAGTGTATCGGAATTGGATAAAAGAGAAAACACTGCGTCGCATGTTTTGGCCCGATTTCGTGGATTCATTCAGGCGGCGGCGACGCTGGTCACCAATATTCACCTGCCAAACTTTGCCAAAGGCGGCATCTATCAGGGCGCGGGAAAAACAGTCTGCGTACCTGGACTTAATTGCTATTCGTGCCCCGCGGCATCGGGTGCGTGCCCCATCGGGTCGTTCCAGTCGGTGGTGGGTTCATCCAAGTTCAACTTTTCTTACTACGTCACCGGTACGCTCATTTTGCTCGGCGTGCTGCTGGGACGCTTTGTATGCGGCTTTCTGTGCCCGTTTGGCTGGCTTCAGGAGCTGCTTCACAAGATTCCCGGCAAAAAGTTCTCCACGAAAAAGCTCAAGCCGCTCACGTACATCAAGTACGTCGTGCTGCTGTTTGCCGTGGTGCTGCTGCCCGTTTTGGTGGTTAACGACGTGGGCATGGGCGACCCGTTCTTTTGCAAGTACATCTGTCCACAGGGTGTGCTCGAGGGCGCCATTCCTCTGGCCATTGCCAATGCCGGCATTCGATCTGCGTTGGGACAGCTCTTCACTTGGAAACTTGTCGTTCTCATTGCCGTGGTAGTGCTGAGCGTTTTGTTCTATCGCCCCTTCTGCAAATGGATTTGCCCGCTCGGCGCATTCTATGCGCTCATGAATAAGGTGTCCCTACTGGGGATTCGGGTCGATGCATGCAGATGTGTCTCGTGTGGCAAGTGCTCAAAGGTTTGTCAGATGGACGTTGATGTGGTCCGCGCGCCTAATCATGCCGAATGTATCCGGTGCGGAAAGTGCATCGGGGCCTGTCCTGTCGATGCCATCAGCTATCGCTATGGCCTGGATGTGTCGGCGGAAAAGCTTCCCTTGACCGCCGATAAAAAGTAAACAAGCTTCGACAAAACGGAGGAATGACTATGAAGCTTTCTAAGATTGCGGCCCTGTTTATGGTGCCGGTATTGGCCTTGTGCCTTGTGGCATGTTCGGCGCCCGGTGGCAATGCGAGCGAATCTGCGAGCTCCGATCCTAAGATCGCAGAGCTCACTGCGCAGAAGCCGGCCAATGCCGACGAGGCCGCCGAGCTGTATGCAAAACTCATGCAAAAGGAGAACGATATCTTTTCGAGTGATAACGCGCTGTGGGAAAAGGTATTCAATGCGGCAAATAAAGACTCGGCAATGATTGAGGACGGCAGCAATTACGGCGATTTCCTGCTCAAGACCATCGACGGCGCCAAGGATGAGTTCACGGCGGATGAGCTTAAGACACTCAAGGCCGGTGCACAGCAGATCAAGGAGATCGAGGACAAGCTCGAGAGCCTGGAGAAGGAGTTCCCCGGCTGTGGAAGCACGCCGAGTGCAGGCGAGAGCGTCGACGCTTCGACCGCTGGCATGACGGCTGGTGCCAATGCTTCGAGCGAGACGACGAAGTTCCCCAGCTTTACGGGCAAAGACCTGGATGGCAACGACGTGAGCAGCGACGAGCTGTTCTCTAAGAACAAGGTCACCGTCATGAACTTCTGGTTCACCACTTGTAAGCCGTGCGTGGGTGAGTTGGGCGACCTTGAGGACCTGAATAAGGAGCTCGCCAAGAAGGGCGGCCAGGTCGTGGGCGTCAATTCCTTTACGCTCGATGGCAACAAGGGCGAGATTGCAGATGCCAAGGACGTGCTGAGCAAGAAGGGCGTGACGTATAAGAACATCTGGTTCAAGTCGGATAGCGAGGCCGGCAAGTTTACGTCAAATCTGTTCTCGTTCCCGACAACGTATGTCATCGATCAGAATGGCAACATCGTAGGGGATCCAATCGTGGGAGCCATCAGCTCCGCCGAGCAGCGCGCAGCACTCGACAAGCTTATCGACCAGGCGATTGCGAATAGCGGGCAATAAACAAGCTGAACTATGTATATTGAGGAGGTCTCGGGATTCCCGGGGCCTCTTTGATTTCGATTCTTCGAGATCAAATCTGCTCTTGTTATGTTCTCGTTTCCAAGAAATGGGAGGCAGCTCATTTATATGCCGCCGTCCCTTTTCACCTGCATCTTTCCTGCTAGATTAAACCTAATGGGGAAAGGAGCCACAAATGGACGGGATGCAAGATATCGTAAAGAAGTTTCCGTTTTGGGAGCATTTGTCTGACGACGAACGCGCTCTTGTTTTAGGGCAATCCGCCTTGCGCACCTTTGATGCCGGACAGCTTATTGGCGGCAGCGACAGCTCTTGCACGGGCGTCTTCCTCATTGTCCACGGCGATATCCGCGTCAGCCTTCTTTCCGAGGAGGGCAAGGAGGTTACGCTGTTTCGGCTCGGTGAGGGAGAATGCTGCGTCACCACCGCGTCGTGCGTTATTCGGCAAATCTCATTCGACACGCTCGTAACTGCGACACGAGAATCCACGCTCCTCGTTGTTCCTATTGGTGTTTGCGAGCATCTTGCCAACGTTAATATCCACGTCAAGGTTTTCATGCTCGAAGTAGAGGCGCAGCGCTACTCCCAGGTGGTTCGCGTGCTGCAGCAGATGCTCTTCAGGCGCCTTGACCAGCGCGTTGCCGACTATCTGGTTGAGCGATGCCGGGCAGCGGAGTCGATGGAGCTCCGGATCACTCAAGACGAATTGGCGCGTGATATCAATTCTGCTCGCGAGGCGGTGACACGCGTGTTGCGTCGTCTTGCCGATGAGGGCCTTATCGAGGTGAAGCGCGGGCGCATCCTTGTTCTGGATGTCGACGGTTTGGCGCGCCTGCCGTAGCGATGACTTTGCTGTGGTGCCTATCCGCCCGCTGCTCGCTGCTTGCTCTCAAGAAAAACACCCGTATGGTGACTTGGTCACGGAACCGGCCTATGTCTTCCGGACATACTGGCATCAAGCGATAGGACAAGCGAGCAAAGGAGCTCATCATGGGATTGTTTGATTTATTTGCTGGGGTGGATATCAACAAAGGTGTTGAGGAGTGCCAGGCGACCGAAGGCGCGGTATTGATTGATGTACGCGGCGCCGATGAGTATCGGCAGGGGCATATCCCCGGGGCCGTCAACATTCCCCTCGATAGCATCGACCGCGTGCTTGCCGAATATCCAAAGAAGGACGCCCCGCTGTTTGTACATTGCTTGAGTGGTGCTCGTAGCGGTCGTGCCACGAGTTTTCTCCAGCGTGCAGGCTACAGCAACGTGAAGAACATTGGCGGAATCAATAGCTACGGTGGAAAGGTGGTGCGTTAACCATGAAGGTGGTTATCGTGGGAGGCGTTGCCGGCGGCGCATCGGCCGCGGCGCGCTTGCGCAGGCTTGACGAGCAGGCGGAGATTGTTGTTTTCGAGCGCACGGGCTATGTGTCCTATGCCAATTGCGGATTGCCATACTTTATTGGCGGCGTGATTGAGGAGGAGTCTGCGCTCACGCTGCAATCGCCCGAGGGATTTTGGAATCGATTCCGCATTGCCGTGAAGACGAGTCATGAGGTGATCGCCATTCACCCCGATGTGCATGCGGTTGACGTCCGCAACCTGCTCACCGGCGAAGAATTTGTCGAGACATATGACAAGCTGATTCTTTCGCCTGGCGCGCACCCGATTCGCCCTGAGCTTCCGGGGATCGATTCGGATAAGATCTTCAGCTTGCGAACGGTCGAGGACACGCTGCATATCCATGACTACGTACAAGAGCATAGGCCGAAGAGCGCTGTGGTGATCGGCGGCGGTTTTATCGGCATCGAGACTGCCGAGAACCTGCGCGACCTGGGCCTTACGGTGACGCTTCTGCAGCGCCCTCGTCAACTAATGAACAACATGGATTACGATATGGCAACGCTGCTTCACACGGAAGTGCGCGAGCATGGCATTGACCTGCGACTTCGTGCCGACGTGACGGGTTTTGAAGAGGTCGATGGCCGTGTGGTCACTCATGTGGCGGGCGAAGATTCTATCGTGGCCGATATGGTGCTGCTCGCTATCGGCGTTGTCCCCGAGAGCCATTTGGCAAAGGAAGCTGGCATCGAGCTGGGCATCAAGGGCTCCATTGTGGTGAACGATCGCATGGAGACATCTGCTCTCGACGTATATGCCGTGGGCGATGCCGTGCAGGTCAAGCATCAGGTGACGGGCGAGGACGCAGTGATTTCCCTTGCGGGCCCCGCCAATAAACAGGGGCGTATCGTCGCCGATGTGATCTGTGGCCTAGACAGTCACTATCAGGGCTCGTTGGGCTCTTCGGTGATCAAGGTGTTCGACTTGACAGCTGCGAGCACGGGAATTTCTGTGAAAGCAGCGCGTGCGGCAGGTATTGATTGCGAGAGCGTTGTGCTGTCGCCCGGATCGCATGCGGGCTATTATCCCGGAGCGACGCCCATGACCATGAAAGTCGTGTTTGAGAGGGAAACCTTGCGTCTGCTGGGTGCGCAGATTGTGGGCGTCGATGGCGTCGATAAACGCATCGACGTGCTGGCGACGGCAATCCAGGCCGGTATTCGGGCCGATAAGCTCAAGGATTTTGATTTGGCTTATGCGCCGCCATATTCTTCGGCAAAAGACCCGGTAAACATGGCTGGTTTTATGATCGAGAACGTTGACTCGGGCATCCTCAAGCAGTGGCATTGGGAACAGGAGCCTGATCTGCCGCGCGACGGAAGCGTGCAGCTGCTCGATGTTCGCACGGTTGGCGAGTATGGTCGCGGTCATATCGACGGCTTTATGAACATCCCTATTGATGACTTGCGCGCTCGCTTGGGGGAGCTTGACGTGGCAAAGCCTGTTTATGTTATTTGCCAAAGTGGTCTTCGCAGCTACATCGCTTGTCGCATTCTCGCTCAGCACGGTTTTGACTGCTATAACTTCTCGGGCGGTTATCGTTTCTTTGCTGCTGTGACCAAAGACCGTCGCGGTAGCGATAACGTGATGCCGTGTGGATTGGAGAAGTAGGGCCTTTTTGGGCAACTTTGAACGAGGACTGCCGTGAACGAGTGGCGGCTTGGCCGGAAATGAGCGCTTTGCCGCCACTCGTTGGGGTCTGGAGCTGACGTGAGACCGTTGCCGAAGTCCCGTTTGGAGCCGTTGCGGGACCGGTTTCGCAGCATCGTTGGTACGACCGTAGAGCCGGCTCCTACTCAGGGTCGGCACCAACGCGGGACCCGGAGCTAATGCAGCACCACAAGTGATCCAATCCTCCAGCTCACTGCCAATTCTCCTGCTAGCGTGTATGACAAAGGTGAGATGGGGTAGGAAAAACGCATTACACGCGAGTGATGGGGAAAGGCCGACGTGCCCGTCCCTGTGCGGGGAGGAAGCCCATCGATGCTGGAGCTCAAAGGTATTTGCAAAAGATACGTTACGCAGTCGTTTACGCAGGTGGCGCTCGACAGCGTAAGCCTGTCTTTTCGCGATAACGAGTTCGTGGCCATTCTGGGTCCCTCGGGCTCGGGTAAAACTACGATGCTCAATGTTATCGGTGGACTCGACCATTTCGATTCTGGCGACTTGCTCATCGACGGCATCTCGACCAAGGACTTCCGCGATCGCGATTGGGATGCCTACCGCAACA
>CAJMSO010000047.1 GCA_905216075.1 uncultured bacterium
CGCCGAGTATGCCAAGGTTTACTAAAAAACGTGCAGGTGGGGCCGTTGAGCTGCGTAAATGTTAGCTAAAGGTGACTTGAAATATTGAGCTATTGAGCGCACCTGCGGAAAGGGCATCCCGTTATTTGGCCGAAAACCGGGTCGCAGTTTCCGGTTGGGCCCGCTAGCGGAAACTGCGACCCGGTATCAGCTCTCAAAACGGGATACGGTTTCCGGTTAAGCCTTCAGACGGAAACTGGGGACCGGAATCTACGCTCAAACCGGGATGAGCTTTCCGCAAGGCAGCCCCAGGCACCCCCGGACCAAAACCTAAGCCATCTCTACATAGATCTCGATAGATTTGACGAGAACTCATTCAGCGCATCTACCTGCGCATTTAAGAACCTAAACTCTCAGCAATAAGAAATCTTATATGAATTGACTTAGATTTTGTATATTCCGGCCCATAAGGGGATACACTACATCCTGAAAGACAAGCCGAAGCGCCGCGCGACAGATCGTCGAGGCGGCGCGAACGCAAAAGAGAGAGGGAATTTCTAATGAGTAAGATTCTTGGTATCGACCTTGGTACTACTAACTCCGCTATGGCCGTTCTCGAGGGCGGTTCTCCGACCATTATCGTGAACGCCGAGGGCGACCGCACCACCCCGTCCGTTGTCGGTTTCCGTGCTGACGGCGACCGCGTCGTGGGTAAGGCCGCTAAGAACCAGGCTGTCACCAACCCCAAGAACACCGTGTTCTCCATCAAGCGCTTCATGGGCCGCAAGTACTCCGAGTGCACCTCCGAGATCAAGACCGTGCCGTATGAGGTCAAGGAGGGCCAGGGTGGCCGTGCCGTCGTCGATATCGAGGGCAAGGATTACACCGCCGAGCAGGTGAGCGCCATGACGCTCGCAAAGATGAAGGCCGACGCCGAGAAGTATCTGGGCGAGACCGTCACCGACGCCGTCATCACCGTCCCGGCCTACTTCAACGACGCCCAGCGTCAGGCCACCAAAGACGCCGGTAAGATCGCCGGCCTCAACGTCAAGCGTATCGTGAACGAGCCGACCGCTGCTGCTTTGGCCTATGGCCTGGACAAGCAGGGCACCGACCAGCGCATCCTGGTCTTCGACCTGGGCGGCGGCACCTTCGATGTCTCCATCCTCGACCTCGCCGACGGCGTGTTTGAGGTTCTGTCCACCTCGGGCGATAACCACCTGGGCGGCGACGACTGGGATCAGCGCGTCATCGACTGGATGGCCGATAAGTTCCAGCAGGAGAACGGTGTCGACCTGCGCCAGGACCCCATGGCCCTGCAGCGTCTGAAGGAGGCCGCCGAGAACGCCAAGAAGGAGCTCTCCGCCGCCCAGCAGACCACCATCAACCTGCCGTTCATCACCATGAACCAGTCCGGTCCGCTGCACCTCAACTACACGCTGACCCGCGCCGAGTTCGAGAAGATCACCCGCGACCTGCTCGAGCGCTGCAAGCAGCCTGTCACCAACGCCCTGCGCGACGCCAAGCTTAAGCTCTCCGATCTGACCGAGGTCATCCTCGTCGGCGGCTCCACTCGTATGCCCGCCGTCCAGGAGCTCGTCAAGACCATGACCGGCAAGCAGCCCAACATGTCCGTGAACCCCGACGAGGTCGTTGCCGACGGCGCTGCCGTCCAGGGCGGCGTGCTCACCGGCGACGTCGAGGGCATCCTGCTGCTCGACGTTACCCCGCTGTCGCTGGGCGTCGAGACCATGGGCGGCATCATGACCAAGATGATCGACCGCAACACCACGATTCCGACCTCCAAGACCGAGGTCTACTCCACCGCTGCCGACAACCAGACCAGCGTCGAGATCAACGTGCTCCAGGGCGAGCGCGAGCTTGCCCGCGACAACAAGTCGCTCGGTAAGTTCCAGCTGACCGGTATCCCGGCTGCCCGCCGCGGCGTGCCGCAGATCGAGGTCACCTTCGACATCGACGCCAACGGCATCGTCAAGGTCTCCGCTAAGGACAAGGGCACCGGCAAGGAACAGCAGATCACCATTTCCGGCTCCACCGCTCTGTCCGACGACGAAGTCGATCGTATGGTCAAGGACGCCGAGGCTCATGCCGAGGAGGACAAGAAGCAGAAGGAAGAGGTCGAGGTCCGCAACCAGACCGATAGCCTGTGCTACTCCACCGAGCAGACCCTCAACGAGCTGGGCGACAAGGTTTCCGCCGATGTGAAGTCCAAGGCCGAGGCCGCTATCGCCGACGCCAAGAAGGCGCTCGAGGGCTCTGACGTCGAGGCCATCAAGGCCGCTGGCGAGTCCCTGCAGTCCGTGGCCTACGAGCTGGCCCAGGTTGTCTACGCCGACGCTCAGCAGCAGACCGACGGCGCCGCCGGTGCCCAGCCTGCCGACGATGACGTTGTCGACGCCGACTACGAGGTTGTGGACGACGAGGACAAGTAATCATGTCCGCTCGTAAAGCTCGCACGGAGGCGGCTGCCGCTGGCGCCGCCCCCGTTGACTCTGAGGAGAAGGACGTGAAGATTCCCGTAGAGGCCGTCGACGATACCGAGGCCAACGAGGCCGAGGCCGCCGAGGCTGCCGAGAACCAGGTAGAGGATTCCAACAAGGAGGCGACGATGACCGAGGACGAGATGGTGGAAGCCGCTATCCGCGCCGGTGAGGAAGCCGCCGACAACGACTTTAAGCTCAAGTTCGAGCAGGCCCAAAAGGAGCTTGCCGACGTGCGCAATGAGCTCGATGCTGCGGCAGAGGCCCAGAAGGCCGCCGAGGACAAGGCGAAGGACGCTACCGAGCGAACCGCTCGTCTGCAGGCCGACTGGGAGAACTTCCGTCGCCGCACCGCCAACGAGCGCATCGCCGAGCGCGAGCGCGCGACCGAGAAGCTTGTCACCGCGCTGTTGCCGGTGATCGACGATATCGAGCGCGCGATCGACCATGCCCGCAGCCAGGAGCTTTCCGACGACTTTAAGCAGTTCGTCGATGGCGTCGATGCGGTGCATGCCAAGCTGCTCGACGTGTTTGCGCACGAGGGCGTTGAGCCCATCGACCCCAAGGGCGAGGCGTTCGATCCGCTCGAGCACCAGGCTGTGGGTCGCGTCGAGGACGCATCGCAGTACGACGAGACCGTCAACGACGTGTACCAGAAGGGCTACCGCATGGCGGATCGTATCCTGCGCTCCGCGATGGTGACGGTGACCTACGGTGGCGAGAAGCGCCCCGCACCGGAGCCCGAAGCGGCGCCCGAGGATGCTACGGCCGATACGGCCGAGAGCACCGAGGAGTAATTGAGAAGGGCCCCGGGGCAACACCCGGGGCCCTTTCTGGCCTAGTGCCATATGACAGTATGAGCCGCCGTCCGCAAGGGCGGCGGATATAACAGGAGAGGAGCTACGATGGCTGCAGGCAAAACCTTCTATGACATCCTGGGCGTATCCAAGAGCGCCTCCGACAAAGAGATTAAGAGTGCGTTTCGCAAGCTCGCGCAAAAATATCACCCCGATGCCGGCGGCGACGAGGCCAAGTTTAAGGAGATCAGCGAGGCCTACGAGACGCTTTCGGACGAGAAGAAGCGCAAAGAGTACGACCAGATGCTCATGTTTGGCGGCATGCCGGGCGCGGGCGGCGCGTATGGCGGCGGCTACGGTGCCGGTGCGGGCGCCAGCGGCTGGGGCGACATCTTCGACAGCATCTTTAGCGGCAACGGCGCCTGGGGCAGCGATTGGGGCTCTGGTTTCGCCGGGGCTGCGGGCGCTGCCGGTGCGGGTGCGGGTCGCAGCCGCGCTCGCAAGGGCGGCGACCTGTCGCTGACCGTCGATGTGACGGCCGAGGACGCGTTCCGCGGCGTGACGCACAAGGTCACCTACCGCATTCCCTCGACAGGCGAGCAACAGACCATTACGGTCTCGGTGCCCGCGGGTGCGGTCGACGGCGGCAAACTGCGCTACAAGCGTCGCGGCGAGTATGGCGTTGCCGGCGGCGAGCGCGGCGACCTGGTCGTGACCACGCACGTGGAGGAGCACCCGCTGTTTAAGCGTAAAGGTGCCGACGTGACCATGGAGGTACCGGTCTCGGTCTTCGAGGCGGCGCTCGGCTGCACGGTGGACGTGCCGACGCCCGGCGGTGCGACGGTTCGTCTGAAGGTGCCCGCGGGTACCCAGACGGGCAAGAAATTCCGCTTTAAGGAGATGGGCGCGCCCGACGTTAAGCATCGCGGGCGCACCGGTGCGCTGCTTGTCGAGATCAAGGTGCAGGTTCCCACGAACCTATCCGATGACGAGCGCGATGCCATGACCAAGCTGCGCGAGGCCGACACGCGCGACTACCGCGAGAAGGTCAACCGTTACAAGGCGACGTACTAGGGCGGTCGCGGCGCACGCCCGCGCCCGCGGGCTTATGATGGACGATAACGAGACGGAAAGGGGTCAGGTAGCATGGCCGAGGACAATAGGAACAAACCGCTGTACATGATCAGCGTGGCGGCCGAGCTGACCGGCATGCATCCGCAGACCCTGCGCGTCTACGAGTCCAAGGGCCTGGTGAACCCCCAGCGCTCGGGCGGCAACACGCGTCTGTATTCGCGTGCCGATATCGAGCGCCTGGAGCTCATCAACCAGCTGACCGACGAGGGCATCAACCTTGCCGGCGTGGTGCGTATCCTCGATATGAAGGAGCGTGCCGAGGAGCGCGAGCGCGAGAACGAAAAGCTCCGCGCCCGCGTGCGACAGCTCGAGGACGAGCTGCACGAGTACAAGATGCAGAAGAAGATCACCGCCCTGGCCCCGCGCGACGGCTCAGTTAACCCCGAACAGGTCATGCGCAAACTTTTGGGCGCCGGCGGGGATTTGTAGTTACGCGGGTTTACCAACCCGCGTAACAGGCCGACGCTGCGCCCTTAGGTTCCGCCGTTCTGACGAACGGCGGACCAGTTGACGCTGCGCGCCGCCCAGAGCGACAATTTGTCATTCAAAAGGCAAGGCATGACCAGAAGGTCTATGCCTTGCCTTTTTCATGCCAACTTGTTCGCTCTGGACGTCGCTCGCTGTCCGTCCTCTACCTGTGGCGTTGTCTTGCTCCGGATGCGGTAGTCATTGGGGACGTTCTTAAATGACTTGTCGAAAGGGACACTCTTGCACCAAATCTGCCGGTCCTGCACCGGGCTCGTTCTACGCTTTACCGAGATAAAGTGAACGTGCAGATTCGTAACCCACTCGCAACCGTTCTATGGCACGATATTGAACGAATGTATGCTATGCGCCCAAATCTTTTGGGCAGAGTGGGAGACAGTATGGTTAAGCTGTACGAGGACGGCATCTACCTGTGCGGCGGCAGCGAGGTTGTGCCTGCGGCCGAGGCCGCCGAGCGCGGTATTACGCAGACGCCCGAGGATGCCAAGCGTGGCACCATCGCGTATTCGATCCTCCAGGCACACAATACGTCCGGAGATCCCGAGGCGCTCAAGATTCGCTTCGATGCCATGGCGAGCCATGACATCACCTTTGTCGGCATCATCCAGACGGCGCGCGCCTCGGGCATGGAGCAGTTCCCGCTGCCCTACGTGCTCACCAACTGCCATAACTCGCTGTGCGCCGTGGGCGGCACCATCAACGAGGACGACCATGTCTTTGGCCTTTCCGCGGCCAAGAAGTACGGCGGCATCTTCGTTCCGCCCCATATCGCCGTCATCCACTCCTTTATGCGCGAGAACTTCGCCGGTTGCGGCAAGATGATTCTGGGTTCCGACTCGCACACCCGCTATGGCGCCCTGGGCACCATGGCCGTGGGCGAGGGCGGAGGCGAGCTGGCAAAGCAGCTGCTGCGCGACACCTACGACGTTGCCTATCCCGACGTCGTCGCCATCTACCTCACGGGCGCCCCGCGCCCCGGCGTCGGCCCGCACGACGTTGCGCTCGCCATCATCCGCGCCGTCTTTGCCAAGGGCTACGTTAAGAACAAGGTCATGGAGTTTGTGGGCCCCGGAATCGCGAGCATGACGACCGACTACCGCAACGGCGTCGATGTCATGACCACCGAGACCACCTGCCTGTCGAGCATCTGGGCTACCGACGAGGACACACACGCGTTTTTGACCATGCACGGCCGCGGCGACGACTACCGCGAGCTCAAGCCCGCCGATGTTGCCTACTACGACGGCTGCGTCGAGGTCGACCTGTCGAGCATCAAGCCCATGATCGCCCTGCCGTTCCATCCTTCCAACGGCTTCGAGATTGACGAGCTCAACGAGAATCTCGAGGACATCCTGCACGAGGTGGAACTCGAGGCCGCCAAGATCGGCGAGGGCAAGACACGCTTTAGCCTGCTCGACAAGATCGTCGACGGCAAGTTGCACGTGCAGCAGGGCGTTATCGCCGGCTGCTCGGGCGGCAACTACGACTCCGTGGTCCAGGCTGCCCGCGTGCTCAAGGGTGCCAACACCGGCTGCGGCGAGTTTTCGCTGTCGGTCTATCCCACAAGCCAGCCCGTGGCGCTCGAACTTACGCGCCGTGGCTATATCTACGACCTTATGGAGGCCGGCGCGATCGTGCGCACGGCGTTCTGCGGCCCGTGCTTTGGTGCCGGCGACACGCCTGCCAACAACGGTCTGTCTATCCGCCACACCACGCGCAATTTCCCCAACCGCGAGGGTTCCAAACCGGGTAATGGCCAGCTGAGCGCCGTGGCCCTGATGGACGCCCGCTCCATTGCGGCGACGGCTGCCAACGGCGGCGTCCTGACGCCGGCGACCGACCTGCCCGAGGACACCTGGGACGAGGCCTGCGAGTATACCTTTGACGACGCGCCGTACAAGAAGCGCGTGTACTGGGGCTTTGGCAAGGCCGAGCCTGCTGACGAGCTGGTCGAAGGCCCCAACATCAAGCCATGGCCCGCGATGGAGCCCCTCGGCGACGACATCCTGCTCAAGGTGTGCTCCAAGATCATGGACCCGGTCACTACGACTGACGAGCTCATTCCTTCGGGCGAGACGAGTTCCTTCCGCTCCAACCCGCTGGGCCTGGCCGAGTTTACGCTGAGCCGCCGCGATCCGGCCTACGTCGGTCGTTCCAAGGAGGTCGACGCCGTGGAGAAGCGTCGCGTGGCCGGCGAGGCCGCGGGCGACCTGGCGGCGCTTGATGCCGAGCTTGCCGGCGTGTTTGAGGCACTGGCCGGCGCGGGTGTCGCGGCCGATGCCAAGGCGACCGAGTACGGCTCCATGCTCTATGCCAAGAAGCCCGGCGACGGCTCTGCCCGCGAGCAGGCTGCGAGCTGCCAGCGCGTGATCGGCGGCCTGGCCAACATCGTCCACGAGTACGCCACCAAGCGCTATCGATCCAACGTGATGAACTGGGGCATGGTGCCCTTCCAGATGGAGGCCGAGCCCAGCTTTGAGGTGGGCGACTACGTCTTTGTGCCGGGTATCCGCGCCGCGCTCGATGGCGACCTGAAGGACATTGCCGCCTACGTGGTGCGCGCCGACGGTGCGGTTGAGCAGATCGAGCTCTACATTGCCGATATGACGGCAGAGGAGCGTGCCATCGTCAAGGCCGGCTGCCTGATCAACTACAACAAGTTCAAGGCCGCTGCCGAGTAACGCACTTAATTGTCCGCCCGGGGCTTACCCTTTCCCGCCCGCTCACGCGCTTCGCGAGGGTCGCGTTCGGGAAAGGGTAAGCCCCGGGCTACATTTCTGCGTTCTCGTTGGGTCTTGAGGGGCGCTAATAAATAGACTTGCTTGATGCCGCCTCTGTTATCGGGGCGGCTTTTTTGTCGAAAACCACCACATTGGGGACAGGCACCTTTGTGGTGGTGGGGTACGAGCGGCTCCTTTTGGTAATAGTGCTGGCCGCGATATCATTAGTGCAGGTGGCGAAGGCTTGCATTGGGAGGTGCTTTGCTGTGAGAAGTCCTGCCCGTATTGGGTTGATTGTTTTGGCGCTTGCGATCGCCGTGGTTGGCGCGGGCGTTGTCGGCATGGCATTTCTGCCTGCTGCGGTGACGGAGCCGGTGGTCAAGCCTGTGACTCAATCTGTCGAACTTCTGACCGGCGACGACAAACCAGAGACCATTACCGTTGATTTTGATGAGCAGCCGGCTGTGCTGGGTATTAGCAATTATCCGCGTATTCAGCTTGGGGCCATGCGCTATACCACGGATACAAGCCTGATCGATAGGGCGTCCGAGCTACTCAAGGGCAAAACATTTAAGCGTTGGTACGGATATGCGTCCTATCGGGCAAAAGCGAACGACATGGTTGGCGGATGCCACTCTTCCATCGAGCTGGACACTGCAAACGGCGCAAAGTTATGTGATGTCTCGTACGATCCGGGCTACGAGGGCAATGAGGGTCCGGGCATCTACATCATGGACGGCGATGTCGCCTATGTCATGGAGGGCGACCAGACCGAGCTCAACGATTTTATGGGCCAGTGTATCCAAGATGCCTATAAACAGACCTGCTTGCCTGACCCGCAGACTGCACGCGATAGTGGGTCTGCCCGCACATGGCTGTTCGAGGATGAGATGCCCTGGACCGTCGAATCGGGAAGTACGGGTTCGGCGAAGGAGTAGAGACCGCGACTACCACAAAGGTACCCGTCCCCTTTGTAGTAGTTCTCGGTTTGTCTCGATTTGTAACATCTTGACTGCTAAAAGTGGGCCTGGTGTTACAGATTTAGATTTTTGATCCGGGTGTTTTCTGTTCGTCTCGATTTGTAACAGATAGAGCTCTATTTGCCGACTAGATGTTACAGATTGAGACAAACGGGCGCCGCTGAACAATTCGTCTCGATCTATAACATCTGGAGCCGGAAACGGTCGATAGATGTTACAGATTGAGATAGTAAGGGGACGAGGCCGCAGTGGGTGAGCGTGCCTGCCCCTATCTCTTAATCACTCAGAAAATCTTATATATAGAGACTTAGATTTGTGTATAAGATCGAGCAAAGCTGGCAACAATACTTCTCGAACAACGTGAAGCCGCCCCGTAGGGCGGCCACCCCAAGAGAGGTGATTCCATGAGAATCGATAAGCTAGCAATGACGTCGCGCGAGGCGTTGCAGACCGCCATGAGCGCGGCTGCCGACGCGCAGGCCGGAGCGGTGGAGCCGATTCACCTGCTGTCTGCCCTGCTCGGTGCCGGCGAGCGCAATATCTCCGTGATTATCGAGCGCATCGGTGCCGACCCAGCTCAGCTCGCACGCTCCACACAAGATGCCATCGACCACGCGCCCAAGGTTTCGGGCGAGGGCCAGCAGATGGGCCTGTCCAACGAGCTCGTCCGCGTCATCGAGAAGGCCGAGAAGAAGGCCACCAAGATGGGCGACAGCTTTGTGGTGACTGAGCATCTGCTGATGGCACTTGCCGAGGACAAGGGCGAAGCGGGCCGCGTGCTGCGCGACGCCGGCGTCACCAAGGAGCGTATCGAGCAGGTCTACGAGGAGCTGCGCGGCGATGACCGCGTGACGTCTGCCGAGGACAAGACTCAGTTTGAGGCACTGGAACAGTACGGTCGCAACATCTGCGATCTGGCCCGCGCCGGCAAGCTCGACCCGGTCATCGGCCGTACCGACGAGATTCGTCGTACCATCCAGGTCCTGTCCCGCCGCACCAAGAATAACCCCGTGCTCATCGGCGAGCCGGGCGTCGGCAAGACGGCCATCGTCGAGGGCATCGCCCAGCGTATCGTGGCCGGCGACGTGCCGAGCACCCTGCGCGACCGCGACCTTATCGAGCTCGACATGAGCGCGTTGGTCGCCGGCGCCAAGTACCGCGGCGAGTTCGAGGACCGCTTAAAGGCCGTGCTCAAAGAAGTGCAAAAATCCGAGGGCAAGGTCATCCTGTTCATCGATGAGCTCCACACCATTGTGGGCGCGGGCGCCACCGAGGGCTCCATGGACGCAGGCAACATCCTCAAGCCGGCGCTCGCCCGTGGCGACCTGCATGCGATCGGCGCGACCACGCTCGACGAATATCGCAAGTACATCGAGAAGGA
>CAJMSO010000048.1 GCA_905216075.1 uncultured bacterium
TTGCTCGCTCTGGCGGGCTTTCGCTGTCGTTGCCATAACATCGGCGTTGTCTTTGTAATGTGACAAAGGGACGGTCTATTTGTCACATTTTTCTCAACCTGCGGCGCTATTTTGTTTGGTGGGAGGGGTCCTATGACAGTTCGTCGGCTACTTGGTGTTCGTAGAAGGCTTCGATTACGGCGTTAAAGTCGCGGGCGAAGTCTTCCATGGTTCCGTGCCAGGTGGCTCGGCTGGGTTTTCCCTGGCCAACATAGGCAGTTTGAATGCCGCAGGCGGGGCTGGGGAAGTCGCGCTTGGGATCGTTGCCCACCATAAGGACCTCGTGCGGCTCGAGTCCCATCACCTGAAGCTGCTCTAGATAGTAGGTGGCATCGGGCTTGCAACGGGTGGTGTTTCCCATGTGCGTGACGAGCTCAAAGGGGGCGTCGGCCAGGTCGCCCCAGCCCATGCGGCATTCGATGGCCCCCTGGGGAAAGCTGGGGTTGGTAAAGAGCGCGCAGCGCAGCCCTGCGTCCTGCACGGCCTGAAGCGCGGCGTGTGCGCCCGGCATGGCGTGGGCGTTGATGAGATCGTCGTTCTTGTACGGAAGAACTTCGCGGTCGTAGTAGGTAAACGCCTCGTAGATGAGGGGATCGGAGAGGCAGATGCCGCATCGGCGCTCGACCTCGGTGCGGTAAAACTCAAGATTGGTGCGGTTGTCCGTGCCGCTTCGACGGTTGGCGTTGAGGTCGACCAGGATGGTGCCGAGGCGTGCCATCGTGCCACCGCGGCTGCGGCGCCCGATATCCGCGAGCATCGACGAGACATCCTTAAAATAGCGAAGGATGAACGCGTTGAGGTTGATGCTAAGAAGCGTCTCGTCCATATCGAAAACGACTGCTTTGAGCACGCGGGCACCTTTCTCGAAAAATCGCTCCAGAATCGTTGGCTCCGGATACTTTACCCCAAAGCTGTATGCCTAACTGTCTATCGTCAACTTATGGAGACGGTCGTCCACAAGATTGCGAAAAAGTCTCCATACGAGTAAAAAAACGCAGTTCACGCTTGAAATCGAAATGATTTCCCCGTAACCTATACGAACGTGATTGCATAAGCGTCACATTAGTATCTGTCGGCTCCCGAGTGTTCCTAAACGTTGTGTGCTTGTCGCACCCTTCTGTAGGTCCTAGCAATCGGGGCCCCGTAGTTCGAAAGGGGTCCACCTTTGAGTGAGATTCAGAACTCGTCCATTTTCTCTCTTGACGATGTCAACGAGGAGGAGATGAACAACCTCATCGACGGTACGATTACCGACTTTGATGAGGGCGATCTCGTTAACGGCACTGTCGTTAAGATCGAGCATGACGAGGTGCTCGTTGACATCGGATTCAAGTCCGAGGGCGTTATCCCGGTCCGCGAGCTGTCCATCCGCAAGGACGCTAACCCTGCAGACATCGTTGCACTCGGTGATCCCATCGAGGCTCTGGTTCTCCAGAAGGAGGACAAGGACGGTCGTCTGGTCCTGTCCAAGAAGCGTGCCGAGTACGAGCGTGCTTGGAACCGCATCGAGGAGAAGTTCAACTCCGGCGAGAACGTCGAGGGCGAGGTTATCGAGGTTGTCAAGGGCGGCCTGATCCTCGACATCGGCCTGCGTGGCTTCCTGCCCGCTTCCCTCGTCGACCTCCGTCGTGTCAAGGACCTCACCTCCTACATGGGCACCCGCATCGAGGCTCGCGTCATCGAGATGGACCGCAACCGCAACAATGTCGTCCTCTCCCGTCGCGTCGTGCTCGAGGAGTCCCGTAAGGCCGAGCGCTCCGAGATCCTGTCCAAGCTCAAGTCTGGCATGCGTCTCCAGGGCACCGTTTCCTCCATCGTCGACTTCGGCGCCTTCGTCGACCTCGGCGGTATCGACGGCCTCATCCACATCTCCGAGCTCTCCTGGAACCACGTCAACCATCCTTCCGAGGTTGTCAAGGTCGGCCAGGAGGTCGAGGTCGAGGTTCTCGACGTCGATCTCAACCGCGAGCGCATCTCCCTGGGTCTCAAGCAGACCACCGAGGATCCGTGGCGGGGACTGGTCAAGAAGTACCCCGTCGGCGCTATCGTCGAAGGCACTGTGACCAAGCTTGTCCCGTTCGGCGCTTTCGTCGACCTGGGCGAGGGCATCGAGGGTCTGGTGCACATCTCCGAGATGGCCAACAAGCACGTCGATCAGCCTTCTCAGGTCACCCACGTGGGCGACAAGGTTCAGGTCAAGGTCATGGAGATCGACCTCGACCGTCGTCGCATCTCCCTGTCCATGAAGTCTGCTGCTGAGACTCTGGGCGTCGAGATCGAGGTTACCCCGCTGCCTTCCGAGAAGAAGGACGAGGAGACCGACGCCGAGTAAATCGGTTTGACGATCACTTGTTTTAAGGGATCCGTCCGCAATGGACGGGTCCCTTTTTGCATTTGGTGCCGAGATGCGCGATGCTGCCCGGGCTGTCCACAGGCTATTGGGTTGTCAGTGCATGAAAAATGCCGACATCCCGCCTCGGGGAGGAGGCGGGAACACACCGAGTAGACGGAGGGGTGTGGAGCGCGGTCGCGTCTCGACTGACGACGTTGCCCATCGACAGGACCATTGTAGCGCATGGCGGTTCTTGGTTTATCGTGTCGAGCGTTTGCGTTGTGCCATTGCCTGCGGCAACGGTGTGTTACACTCTTGCACTGCTGAGTGGGCCAGACGGTCGCGCGATGTGCTGCTTGCAGCACGCGTGAGGAAAGTCCGGGCTCCAGAGGGCGGGATGCCGGCTAACGGCCGGGCGGAGTGATCCGACGGAAAGCGCCGCAGAAAAGAAGACTCCCACCTGCGCCGCAAGGCGTAAAGGGAAAAGCTGAAACGGTGGTGTAAGAGACCACCAGCGTCGTGGTAACACGGCGGCTTGGCAAGCCCCATCCGGAGCAAGCGCGAATAGGAACGCTATGGGCCGGCCCGGTCCGCGTTCGGGTAGCGTGCGTGGAACTGCACGGTAACGTGCAGACAAGATAAATGACCGTTCACGACAGAACCCGGCTTATAGGCCCACTTGGCATTTTTGTTACCCTGACAATCGGTACGGCCTTTGCCGTATTATTGAGGCTGTTTATTGCTGTGCTTTATTCTGTTGAGGGGCTTTGTTGGACAGCTATTTTACTCTGCAGTCGAATATTGAGGCTTCGGGCGAGTTTGTGGACCGCAAGAGCCGGTTTATTGCCCAGCTGGTCCATATTGAGTCCGAGGATGAGGCGAATGCCTTTATCGAGACCGTTCGCAAACGTCATTACGACGCTCGACACAATGTTCCCGCGTGGATTTTGGTCGATGGACGCGAGCGTCAAAGCGATGACGGTGAGCCGAGCCGCACGAGCGGTATGCCGACGCTCGAGGTGTTGCGCGGCGCGGGGCTCAAAAATGTTTGCTGCGTAGTGACGCGCTATTTTGGTGGCACGCTGTTGGGGCCTGGTGGCTTGGTACGCGCCTATACCGCGGCGACGCAAGCGGCGGTGGCCGCGGCTCGGGAGGCCGGGCAGATCGTCGAGATGACGAGCGTCCTGCCTGTTGACGTGCATGTGGCCTATCCGCAGTACGAGCAGGTGCTTCGCTTGGCGCAGGATTCGGGTGCCAAGGTTTCGGATACCGATTACGCGGATGCCGTGACACTTCACTTGGTGTTTAAGGCGGGGGAGCAGGAGTCTTTTTGCGCCAGGATGCGCGAGCTTATGGCGGGGCGCGAGGAGATCGAGGTCGGTGCTCCCGTATTTGCCGAGTTCTAACGGCGACGGCCGGCGTGCTTTTGGATGGATCCCAAGCGCGCCGGCCGTCGTTTTTCTGTGCTGCCGTTTACTCGGCGAGCTGCTTTAGTACATCACAGGCGATTTCGACGGCATCGTCGATGCAGCCGGGGCAGCTGCGAAGCGGACCCTTGTCCGATCCGATGCCCTTGAGCGTGCCGCAGACGGTCGTCGTGTTCTTCTCGCCAAAACGCTTGGCGATTTCGCGCGACAGCTTGTAGGTCTGGCCCTTGGTCTTGGGGTTTTCCATGCCGTCGCTCATCACGAAGCCCATGATGGCCACGGCGCCCGAGATGGCGCCGCAGGTTTCGGTCATGCCGCCCATGCCGGCACCAAAGCCCTCGGTGAGGGTAAAGGCGACCTGGGGGTCGAGTCCGACGGCAGGTGCGAGCGTGCAGGCGACGGCCTGGGCGCAGTTGAAGCCACGGGCATGGTATTCGGCAGCCTGAGCCTGACAGGCGGTGATGTCGAGCTGGGCCGTATCGATTTGCTTCATCGTTGTCTCCTTAGTCACGGTGTACCCGCCTATGGTACCCGTGACGGTGCGTGTAATCATCGAGAGCTTCATGGATGCCTCATTTTTATCTATCGAGCAAATGCCCAAGGCTTGAGATAAATACCCGTGATCAATTTGTCCCATAACCTACCTTTGGGATGGGTTGAGAGGGGTGCGGGGTAGCGGTATCGTGAACCGAATAAAACGTAACCCAGGCAAGGGAGCTAGATATGAGCGAGCAGACCATCGGTACGACATGTGTTCAGGGCGGCTATCGCCCGGGCGATGCAGAGCCGCGTCAGGTGCCCATCTACCAGTCCACCACGTGGAAGTACGACACGTCGGAGCACATGGGCAAGCTGTTTGACCTAGAGGAGTCGGGCTACTTCTACAGCCGTCTGCAGAATCCCACGTGCGATCTGGTTGCTGCCAAGATCTGTGAGATGGAGGGCGGTACCGCTGCGATGCTCACGAGCTCGGGCATGGCTGCGAACTTCCTTGCGATCTTTAACGTTGCCGGTGCTGGCGATCACGTGGTCGCGAGCTCCGCCATCTACGGCGGTACCTACAACCTGCTGGCTCACACCATGGGTCGTATGGGCTTGACCTGCACGTTCGTTGCCCCCGACTGCACCGACGAGGAGCTCGAGGCAGCCTTCCAGCCCAACACCAAGCTTGTCTTTGGCGAGACGATTGCTAACCCCGCCCTTGCCGTGCTCGATATTGAGCGCTTTGCCAAGGCCGCGCACGACCACGGCGTACCGCTGATGGTCGACAACACCTTCCCGACGCCCGTGATGTGCCGTCCCTTTGAATGGGGCGCCGACATCGTCACGCACTCCACCACTAAGTACATGGATGGCCATGCGGCCTACCTGGGTGGCGTGATCGTCGACCACGGCCAGTTTGACTGGATGGCCCATGCGGGCAAGTTCCCGGGTCTCACCACGCCCGACGAGAGCTACCACGGCGTGACCTATGCCGAGAAGTTCGGTCGTGAGGGCGCCTTCATTACCAAGGCCACCGCGCAGCTCATGCGCGACCTCGGCCCCATGCAGAACCCGCAGGCGGCGTTTTTCCTGAATAGCTCGCTCGAGAGCCTGCATGTGCGCATGCCGCGTCATTGCGAGAACGGCCTGGCCGTTGCCAAGTTCCTGCAGAGCCATCCCAAGGTACGCTTCGTGAGCTATCCGGGCCTGGAGGGCGACAAGTACTATGACCTGGCTCAGAAGTACATGTCCAACGGTACCTGCGGCGTCGTGAGCTTTGGCTTTAACGGTGGTCGCGCGGCGGCCGAGACCTTTATGAAGAGCCTCAAGCTCGCCCAGATCGCCACGCACGTGGCCGACGCCCGCACTTGCTGCCTGCATCCCGCTAATGCCACGCATCGCCAGATGAACGATGAAGAGCTCATCGCCTGTGGCATTTCCGCCGACATGGTGCGCCTGTCGTGCGGCCTCGAGGACACGGCCGATCTGATTGCCGACCTTGAGCAGGCGCTCGAGCAGTGCTAGGCTAGCGTTCGCACAAGGCGCCGATGCTGGCAGAAAGCTTCGGCGACCTTTAGTTCCGATTCCGTAGGCGGGACCCCAATCGCGACTGTTTACAGGCGATTGGGGCCCCGTTTTTGCGTTGGGCCACTCGAAAGGATAGATATGGAGAAAACCGCAGAGCAGCTGCGCCGCGAGCACATTGCCCTAGAGGGCGACACCCATGGCAAGAACAAGTGGGCGATTCTGTTTACCGTGCTCATCATGACGTTTATGTCGTGCCTGGATTCGACCGTCGTGACCGTGGCGCTGCCCGTGATGCAAAAGGAGCTGGGCGTGGGCCTCGATCGCATTCAGCTGGTAAGCTCGGTGTATCTGCTTGCGACGTGCGTGGCTATGTTGCCGTTTGGCCGTCTGGGCGACGTGCGCGGCAAGGTCGGCGTATTCCAGCTGGGCGTCATCGTCTTTTCGGTCGGTTCGCTGCTTTGCGGCCTTTCGGGCTCGCTCGAGGTTCTTATCCTGGCACGCATTGTGCAGGGCGTCGGTTGCGCGGCGGCCATGGCCAACAACATGGGTATCATCACCGAGTCGTTTCCGGCGCGCGAACGAGGCCGTGCCATGGGTATTCTCGCGACCTTCGTGGCCCTCGGCATGATGTGTGGCCCCGTGCTGGGTGGCATTCTGGTGGCAAGCTTTCCCTGGGAGAGCATCTTCCTCATCAACCTGCCCATTGGCGTCATCTCGTTTATCGTGGGGCTCTACACGCTGCCGCACGTTAAGCCAGAGGCCGGCGAACGCCCCATGTCCCTGATCGAGGCTGCTCGTCGCTGCTTTGCAAATTCGGCCTTCACTATCAACCTTGCCTGCATGCTCATCGTGTTCGTTGGTATTGGTGCATCCGAGTTTATCCTGCCGTTCTATTTTCAGGACGCGCATGGGTTTGGTTCCGACATTTCCGGATTGCTCTTTTTGGCGCTGCCGATGGTGAATGCCTTTATCGGCCCGCTTTCGGGAACGGTTTCGGACCGTGTTGGCTGCGAGGGTCCTACGGCGGTTGGCCTGGGCGTGTACGTGTGCGGTCTCTTTGCGGTAAGCACGCTCGACGAGCGCTCTTCTATCCCTGTGATCGTGTGCTGCGTCGCATTTATGTCGTGCGGTACGTCGATTTTCCAGAGCCCCAACAACTCGCTGTATATGGGTTCAGCCCCGCGCGAGGCACTTGGTTTTGCAGGCAGCTTGGGCAGTTTGGCGCGCTACGCCGGCATGGCACTCGGTATTACGGTGGCGTCGAATATCCTGTATGGGCAGATGAGCGTGGCGATGGGCGAGGCCGTGACTAGTTTTGTTGCAGGCCGTCCGGATGTGTTCCTGTTTGGTTTCCGTTCGGTGTTCTATGTGTTGATGGCTGTGGCCGCTGTGGGCTTTGCGCTCGCCATGGTGCGTTTGGTGAGGATGCGCGCCCGCCATTAGTGCGTTGGGAGGCTGTCTGCCACGATTCGCGCCGTCCCAAAAAGACTGGTTTGTGGTGCGATGAGGCTTGTGGGGCGGTCGGGGGTCGGTCCGTGGTAGACTATCGAACAACGTTTATTAATCGCGCGGTATCGTTGCCGCGAGAAGGGGTTGCGCCATGCAGGAGCTTGAGGATCGTATTCGCCATGACGGCATCGTAAAGGCCGGTAACGTCCTTAAGGTTGATGCCTTCCTCAACCACCAGTGCGACGTTGAGTTGTTCGACCACATGGGCGCCGAGTGGGCCCATCTGTTCGAGGGCGTCGAGATCAACAAGATCCTGACGATCGAGGCTTCGGGCATTGGTATGGCCTGCATCGCAGCTCAGCATTTTGGCGGCGTGCCGGTTGTCTTTGCCAAGAAGGCGCAGTCCATCAACCTCGACGGCGAGCAGTATGCCACGACCATCTACTCCTTTACCAAGCAGAAGGAGTACCCGGTCATCGTTGGTAAGCGCTTCCTGTCCGAGGGCGACAAGGTCCTGATTATCGACGACTTTTTGGCCAACGGCTGCGCGCTCGAGGGTCTTATCAAGATCTGTGAGGCTGCGGGTGCCGAGGTGTCCGGTATTGGCATTGCGGTGGAGAAGGGCTTCCAGGGCGGTGGCGATAAGCTCCGCGAGCGCGGCTTCCGCGTTGAGAGCCTGGCCCGTATCGCCGATATGGACTGCGAGACCGGCGAGATCACCTTCGCCTAAGCGCGCAACACAAGCGATTGGTATGCGATGTGACAAAGGGACTGTCCCTTTGTCACATTTTTTGTATGAGGGGAGGTATTGATATGGATGAGAACAAGATGGGATGGCGCGAGTATGCGCGCTATGCCGAGATGTCGGTCGAGGAGTTGGCGCGCGATTGCGAGGTGCAGGTGTTTCGCGCGACGGGCCCGGGTGGGCAGGGCGTGAACACGACGGACTCGGCGGTGCGCATGAAGCATGGGCCCACGGGGATTGTCGTGACGGCGCGTGAGAGCCGCAGTCAGTTTCAGAATCGCAGCTGCTGTCTGCGTAAGCTGAGGGCAGAGCTTGAGCGTCGCGGGCGTCCGCCGCGCCGACGCGTAAAGACCAAGGTGCCTCAGCGCTCTCGCCAGCGCAGGCTCAATGATAAGCACTTCAACGCCATTAAAAAGGCCAACCGTCGCAAGCCGGGCAGCGACGAATAGCCTCCTCATAAGTTGCGGTGAAATAGGGACTGTTTTGCGGCTTTAACTGCATAAACAGTCCCTATTTCACCGCAACTTAGGTGGGGTTAGCGGGTGGGGCGCCAGACGTGGAGGGCTCCACCGAGGACGTCGACCTCGATGCGCGAGGCGACAACGGGCTCGCCGTCGGCTTGGATGGGGTAGTCGGGCTCCTCGAACGTGAGCTCGGCATGACGGCAACGACGCATGCGAACCGGCGGCAGCTTGGTATGGTGGCCGTCCTTGGCCGAAAGAAACATAGGCAGGGCAATCGCGCGAGGGACGGGGCCGCATGCGTAGCAGACATCGAGCATGCCGTCGCAGGGGTCGGCATCGGGGCAGATGCGATAGCCCGAACCATAGGTGGGGCCCAGCTGAATCGCCATGATGATCGCCCTTACGCGCTCGGCGGGCGCCCCGTCAAAGCTGACTGTCATGGGGTAGTTGCGGTAGCGCAGACCAAACTGCTCCAGACCCGAGAGGGTGTAGAGCGGAGCGCCAGCGAGGCCCGTCTTTTTGCGCAGCTCGGTGGTGCCCAGGCCGATGGCGGCATCGATGCCGACCGAAAGCGTCTGGTCGTAGTACTCAACGGTAGCCTCGCCGCTGCCGTTTGCGGGGTTCCATGAGCGAATCCGCCCGATGTCCTGACGTTGCAGCTCACAGGTGAGCAGCGCGCCAAAATCCTTGCCGGAGAAATCTTCGATGCCGAGCGTCTGGGCAAAATCGTTGCCGGAGCCCACGGGCAGGACGGCAAGAGCGGGGCGGGCGTTCTCCTTTTGCGTCATAAGCCCGTTGACGACCTCGTGGATCACGCCGTCGCCGCCGAGTGCGATAACGGTACGATAGCCCTGAGCCTGTGCGGCAAGCTCCTTGGCGTGTCCCATGTGCTCGGTTAGCACCAGATCAAACTGGGATGCGCGCGCGGTCATGTCCAAAAAGCGCTGCAGGCGCTCAGCGACCTCGCGCGCCGCACCCGACTGGGCGGCGGGGTTGGCGATGATGAGCGTGCGACCAAAATCAGTTGCGTGCATGGGGCGACTCCTGGCGTGTGACGTGACGGTGCGGTCGCGCTCAGGTCGAATTGCCCCCGATTGTGGCTGCACGGCGAATACTTACGTCTACTCTATCAGGTCGTTGTGGCGCTCGATAGCCTCTGCCACCGTTCCGCCCTCGTCCACAATAAGCGAGCGGCGCTTGGGTGAGATGATGCGCTGGGCGGGGTACACGCCGCGGTGTCCGCCGGTTAGGTAGCTGATAAAGGCTACGATGACAAAGAACCCGGCAGCCGTGCCGTGGAACAGATCGATGGCCATCATACAGGTGGTGATGGGTACGTTAAGGCCGGCGCAGAACACGCCGAGCATGCCCAGCGCCGCCAGAAAGCTGGGGTCGATTCCGACGAGGCAACCGATCCAACCGCCGAGCGCCGCACCGATGCCAAACAGGGGCGTGACCTCGCCGCCTTGGAAGCCCGCGCCCAGGGTGAGCGCTGTGACGACC